>DYGV01000012.1 GCA_020724505.1 Anaerolinea thermophila | reverse complement strand
TTGATGATGGTTGCATCGTGTTTTCCCCACACGCGTGGGGGTGGACCGGGTGAGTTTTACATTCCTTGTGCGCAATGTTCGTTTTCCCCACACGCGTGGGGGTGGACCGAACAGATGACCAGAGAAGAGCGCAATCAGGCTGTTTTCCCCACACGCGTGGGGGTGGACCTCATAGAACAAGCCATAACGCCCCGCTGGTAGTTTTCCCCACACGCGTGGGGGTGGACCTTTACCGTGGACACGTGCCAATGCAGCAAATTCGTTTTCCCCACACGCGTGGGGGTGGACCTAGGGTTCTGGAATAGCAACATCGCTCATTGCGTTTTCCCCACACGCGTGGGGGTGGACCTATCCATTAGCAGCAGCGGTTGGCGTAATAGGTGTTTTCCCCACACGCGTGGGGGTGGACCGGAACAGGATCAGGTGCAGGCGGAAATATTATCGTTTTCCCCACACGCGTGGGGGTGGACCTTATGGGGATTATGGGCGTTCTGATAGCCGCGGGTTTTCCCCACACGCGTGGGGGTGGACGGTGAGACGATCGGATCGGTCTGGTCATTTTCGGGTTTTCCCCACACGCGTGGGGGTGGACCATCATCGAATGTTTCAGGCGGCCAGGTGATGGAGTTTTCCCCACACGCGTGGGGGTGGACCGTAAATTTGCTGGTGGATATGCGGAAGGTGGAAGTTTTCCCCACACGCGTGGGGGTGGACCGGATCGCCCCGCCGGTATGCCTTGCACGATAACGTTTTCCCCACACGCGTGGGGGTGGACCTATCAGCCCATTTCATTGCACCAAATGTGCGGCGTTTTCCCCACACGCGTGGGGGTGGACCTGAGGGGGTACTAGAATTGAAGAATAGTGTAGAGTTTTCCCCACACGCGTGGGGGTGGACCTATGACCATGATTCAATGGCATTGCCAGCATATGTTTTCCCCACACGCGTGGGGGTGGACCTATTCACCAATGGAGCTTGTCAACACATCTATTGTTTTCCCCACACGCGTGGGGGTGGACCGGCCATAAACAATCTGCGCATCTGGATAATCATGTTTTCCCCACACGCGTGGGGGTGGACCGCCTGGTGAGCCAGGAATTTTGACGATTGAGTGGTTTTCCCCACACGCGTGGGGGTGGACCTGGCATCCACCGCAATAACGACCGCATTTCCACGTTTTCCCCACACGCGTGGGGGTGGAGCCGTGACCTGGCCAACGTGTTAGCGCTGGCAAACGTTTTCCCCACACGCGTGGGGGTGGACCTTACCCCGACGACCAGCGACTTTAGTTGTTTCTGTTTTCCCCACACGCGTGGGGGTGGACCTTTTGCAGCAACCATTCCTGATATCATTGTCGCGTTTTCCCCACACGCGTGGGGGTGGACCGCGCTAATCGTCAAGCAACTTAGCGGAAATGTGGTTTTCCCCACACGCGTGGGGGTGGACCGGTCGGCGACAGGGCGGGGAATGGAACGATCAGTTTTCCCCACACGCGTGGGGGTGGACCGGGATATGGTAGCGGCAGCGACGCATGGTTAACGTTTTCCCCACACGCGTGGGGGTGGACCTTGTGGGGCGCTTCCCACTACCAACATGGGAACGTTTTCCCCACACGCGTGGGGGTGGACCTGTACTTTCATCGCGCATCACCGCACACGTACCGTTTTCCCCACACGCGTGGGGGTGGACCAAATGGGTTGATTACATCTATTGTTTAGGAGGAGTTTTCCCCACACGCGTGGGGGTGGACCGCACATCATCATCGTATCTGACTTGCACATCAAGTTTTCCCCACACGCGTGGGGGTGGACCGGTCAGCAGGCTGACCAGGGCAGCCTGAAATCCCAGCCGAATTTCATCGTCCATCTGTCCGTAGGCTGCATTGGGGTAACTCCGGCTGGTAATGGAGACCGGAATGCCGGTCAGATCGCCATCATAACGGATGCGTTTCCCCTGTGAGCGCAGCAACTGCAACTCGGCTGCGATGTAGGGATGAGTGATCTGCTCCAACACCTGCCCGATTTGACGAGCTTCCTCCCCACTAGCCCGCTCAGGGTGCGGCTCACCCCGCTGTAGTCCGCCCAGCTCTCCTGTCCCCAGGCTTGGGCCACCACCGGGTCCTTATCCAGGGGATGGACGACAGGCTGATTTCTTGCAAATACTTCAGCCCACCCAGAATGACCACCAGGAATTCCAGGACTTTGCCCTGGGGCGTATGATGATAGCGTTTCTGTTTCAAAGGCACTGCCAGGAGTCGCCAGATCAGGCCGATGTGTTCGCCAACCCAGCCCCAAGCCACCAGAAAGGCATGCTGGGTGTGTTGAACTTCGCTTTCGTCGCTGTTCATAACCATTCCTCGCTTGATCGGAAATGATCATGAGCATACAGGATCCGGATTCAGTTGGTAAGGCACGAAAATTCTTTCTGTTTTAGACCGTTTTTCGTAATTCGGCCTGTGATTGCCGCAAAACTTACGCTAACCATCATCCAAATTAAGAATCAACTTACTCGCAGTTAACACGAAATACCCCGCCAACCAGCGGGGTATTTGATGGGCGCGGAGGGGCTCGAACCCCCGAACCTCACGGATGTGAACCGTGCGCTCTGACCAACTGAGCTACGCGCCCGGAGTGCGCCGCTGATTATACACGATAGCTGTTGGGTTGACAAGCATTAATTCGGGGTCGTCTATGATACCTGGCCGTATTTTGAGGTCGAAATCAATCTGAGCGAGCCATTTTCAAGACGTCCAGTATAGCCCGGATCACTAACTCGGGTTGATCCAGATGAATGTAATGACTGCTGCCTTCGGCGATGATTTGCCGGCTATTGGTAGAAAGATGCGCCAGTTCATCCTGCAAACGCAGCCAACGTTGGTTGCCGCGACCCTGAGAGCCAGGCCCGACGCCTGGGGCGGCGCTATTGGATTGGTTGCCAATGCCACTACCTGCAACCAGCACGATCAGTGGGATATTCCCCAAATTAGGCGGGCCAGAGCTTAGGCTGGTATCCTTATCGGAGGTGTTCATCTCATTTGCAATGGTTCTGCAGTAAGTATTGCGATTCAGCGTTGCAATGGCGGCTTGCTGTAACTCTATGGGTAGTCCGGTGTCTTCCATCAACGCATTGGCGACGCCAAAGATGCGAAATATGCCTGTCGGCGCCGCAACATCGCAGAGCGCCAACATATAATCTAACATCTTGCTGGGTCCCATCCGTCCCCCATCCATGCGAACGCTTTGATTCTCGTGCGATGAATCAACAAAAACCAGCCCTGCAACTTCTTCAGGGTATTTCTGTGTAAACGCACGTATATAAATACCCCCAATCGAATGTCCGACAAGGATGTATGGTCCGGAGATGCCTGCATTCACCAACAGGGTATGCAGGTTTTCCGCCACAGCTTGACGCCGAAACTGACGGTTTACAAAGTCGCTCCAGCCTAACCCTGGCCGATCATAAGCACAGACATGGGTGGAAAACGCCACTTTCTTTTGAACCTGCCCCCAGATATATGAACCATCGCCCAAACCCGCCTCTAACACGACCGTTGGACTACCTGAACCAACGCAATATATATGCAGGCGGAATTCTCCAAGATTTACCAGTTCTCCTGGATACGGATAACGTTGAGCATCTCGCTTGAGCGCAGCCGATTGGTAAATCATCCCAAGCGGAACGAGGATCATCAAGAGAATGAGTAATCCCAAGAACCCCCGAGCAATAAGCCCAAAACATCCATTCCGCTTGCCCGGAAATTTGCGTATTAGATTTCGCGTCATCGTTGAGCAGGATTATACAACGTAGCAATGAGGCAAAGTTTAAGTGTTGAATCAGAAAATGGCAGAGAAGCTAATCCGTTTTATCCCGTCTGATATAATCAGCGCAATAGACTCCAACAGATAACGAGAGGATGAGAGTAACGAAATGGAAGATTTGAATGAAAGCGATGTTCAACCGCCGGCGTCAGCGATTATTGAAGAACCGATTCAAGCCACAGGAAATCGCAACTTGATGTCTATGGTGGTAGTAGGTCTGATTGCTCTGACAATCGGGGCTTTTCTGGGTTATGTGGGGCGCGGCCAATTTGGCCCAGAGGCTCAGGCGGCAAAAGCTACGGCCTCTGCAGAGGCGATGTTGGCAGCCACGCGGCAAGCCAGCAGCGCAGAACTCATGAATTATCTGCGCGATAACACGCGTCACTTTAAGGGGGACGCGAACGCGCCAGTAACAATTATAGAATTCAGCGACTTCCAGTGTCCTTATTGCGGCAAATTTGCCACAGACGTGGAGCATCTGATTGACGAGACTTACGTAAACACCGGCAAGGTTCGCTTTGGCTATTGGAATTATGCATTTTTAGGCGAAGAGTCGACCTGGGCTGCTGAAGCAGCGGAATGTGCCGCGGATCAGGGTAAATATTGGGAATATCACGATAAGCTGTTTGCCGAGCAAAGCGGGGAGAATCAGGGCGCGTTTAGCAAAGAGAACTTGAAGCAGTTCGCGGCTGAAATTGGGTTGGATACGACTGCGTTTAACCAATGCGTCGATTCAGGTAAATATACGGAACTTATTCAGTCCGACTCGATTCTGGCGCAGCAGATTGGCGTCCGCAGCACTCCAAGCTTCCTGGTAAACGGCACGCCTTTGGTTGGCGCGCAGCCGTTTTCTGCTTTCCAGCAAGTAATCGACTCTTTCATTAAGTAGAAGACACGGCGATGCGCAGCCCTGCGCATCGCCGTATTCTTAACTTAGGATTTCATTCCACCCAATTTGATAAGATTGTAACCACCAGGTCTGGTTGATCAGGATCGTTGGTCTTCAAATGCAGCCGGAAGTCATGAGGGCCACCCATTCCGCTGGTCATGTGAAACTTGATGGAAATGTTAGTTGAAGCTCCGGGTTGTAACGTCATCGCACCGATGACCGGCGTGGGTGGTCAACATCCGTCGGCAATTTCCACATAGGGCGCATCAGTGAAACGTAGAACGCCATCGCCGGCGTTCGTCACCTGGATGTTCAGAATCGCCTCGCTGGTGTTAACAGGCATATCTCCGAAGTTGATCTTAAGCCCCTCTATACTGGCAGTTGGCGTGGCCTGTATTTGGCTGACTTCCAAAGCAGGGACGCCTTTATCATCAGATGCGCCGCGCAAGCTCAAGGCGGCGACTACAACCAATAACAACACTCCAGATGAAATGAAAACCAAGGGCCAGGGTGAACGTTGTTGGCTTTGTTTTGTCTTAGGTCTTGATCGGATGCTCATTCGTTCGTCTCCACTTGTGAATAATCGAATTGAAAAGTCCAAAGATAGGCAACCAACGCCCAGGTTTGTTCTTCAGTGAAAATTGGACCCCAATAGGGCATGCCTGTACCCATCCCGCCGCGAATGATTTTGCCTTGCAGCAGCGCTGGGCTTGCTCCAAGCATGGTATGCGGGTTGGTGAAATCCGTCGGCACTACGGTTGAATGACCGATGATAACCGTCTCGCCTGGAGTATGTTGATTGCTGGGCTGACTATGTTCTGCGTCCGGTGCTTCGGTTGCCGCGGATGCGGCTAGCCAGCGTGCCATAACTCCGTCGCCTGCGCCAGTTTCGCCGTGGCAGGCAGCGCAGTTTGTACGGTAAAGTTTTTCTCCTTCCTTGAGCTCATTTTGACTGGTTTGCCTTCGCCAAAGGCTTGCGACCAGGTGCCAGATCTGTTGATCTGAAAGGGACGCCAGGCTGGGTTCCTCGCGTAGAGATTGCCAGGCGCTCGACGGCGCGGTCGCCAGATAATAATCCCTAAGCAGGTATTTAGCCGGTAACCTTACATTCAACGCTATATTTTTGCGGGCAATAGGTTGGCTTTCAGGGATCACAAAGGCGTCATGTGGCGCGTCCAAATCAATTGCGAGTCGACGATATAATGGCGACTCAGGAGTAGTCGTATCCGAGTTTTGCATGGTTGAAGCGTCGCCATATACTTCGATTACGCCACGCATACGCCAGTGATTGATGCCGCACCAGCGAGTGCAGTAAAAGACATATTTACCCGGTCGGTCGAAAATTAACGTAGTTTCTACTGGCTTTCCCGGATAGAGGTCAAGCGCCTCCCATGCAGTCTGCCCCACAGCAAATCCATGCGTGACATCGTCCGAGACCAAGCGCAAGCGCAGCGGTTGGCCAACTTTAACAGATAAGTCAGCAGGCGTCCACCCGCCGTTTTCAGGCATGCGAGCGTGAATTTCGATGACTTTATGGCGATCCAACCAGCGCGCGCCAACAACCGTCGCAAATAAACCTAATATCAAACCCATAATAAAGGAGCGCGCCAGCCATTCTTTATTTAGATGCAACTTTCTTGATACAGGTGAAACTTGTGTCAAAGCGAATTCGTCCGAGATCTCGATTTATGCAATCAACAGGGTGAGGATAAGGATCGTTGCTCCCACGCAGAACAAGCTGATGGGGATGGATTGATACAAGGCGGCTGTTTTTGAGACACCCTCTGCGGCAATACGACGCACAATGGAGATCGAACCAAATAATCCTATTGTAAGGATGGCGATTTGCATGAGGGGGACTGTTTCTGTGAAAAGCGGCGACCAACCAACCCCTGCTGCGCCGATCAGATCCCAGCCCCAGCCGAAGGGGTCCGACAACGCAGGAGCTAAATAGGTTAAATTGGCAAAAACGAAGGAAAGGCTGAAGGCAATCCAGGCGGCCAACCCCAGAGGAATCAGCGCATAGGCGAAGTTAATCACGGAACGCCGCGCATTGTAACGTAATCCGGCCAACCGGCGGCCAATCAGCACCGCCACGGAGAATAAGCCCGGCACAACTGCCAAAACAAAAACCAAAAATGCAGCAACATAAGCAAACCAGGGAGCTGAACCAATCTGATAGGCGGCGCTTTTTAAGCTGCCCCATGGCCCCAGCAAGACGCTCATATACACCAAAGCTGATCCCAGCATGATAAACGCTTTGTATGCTTCGTCGAGCCGTCGTCCACCTGGAAGTATGAGATCCTGAGCAAAAGGCCGCGTCTGAACCAGGATATTATCCTCTGTGCAGGTGCGCAAACATTCCATGCACAACCCACAATGAGTGTTTTTTGTTAACCCACCCGGAAAAACCTGCCAGGGGCAGCCATAGCCTCGGAGATTGCCGTTGTAACAATCTTTGGTCTTATGAGAGGCGCAAATCGCCGCATCCTTGACGCGCAATTCTATCGGCGCGAGTTGCGAATATAGTCCAATAAATCCACCCACCGGACACAAATAGCGGCAAAAGGCGCGTCGTTCGAAAATCAGGCTGGTTGCAACGGCTATAGATAGAAATGCAGTCAATACGACCGCGGTAAACCGAGGTTGGGTAAGCACGATTATGCTGAAGAGGGCAACAAGCAAGAACGCGCCATTTTGTAGCCAGATATTACGGAATTTATTGGGCCAACGCTTACCCAATGACAGCCCGCCTTTACCATTGGGTTGGAGCAGCGCGCCGCGTTGCAACCATTCGCCCGGAGCGGGAATAGGGCAGATGCTGCACCAGCCGCGCCCAAAGAATGGTACCGCAATCAGCATCAGAATCGCCCACCAAGCAATCCATACAAAAATGATGGAAAAATTACGGCTGCCCACTGGAGTTCCAAACCAGCCGGTGAGAATTGCCAGGAGAAAACCGGTCAAAGCCAGGCTGGTCAGGATAAATTGCGGCCAGCGACTTAACATTAGAGAACGGATAATGGAATAGCGTGTCAGTTCGATGCGCATAAGCTTCAATTGCTGCATTGACAAGTCATTTGTAACAACGAGGGAGCATCCTTCTTCAGGTTTGTTATTGCTCATTTCGCGGGCGGAATAGCATAAAACCGGCCAAACCAGCAAGAACTGAAAGACCAATGGCGCGGTAAAAGAGCAGATTGACGCCAACGTTGAGTTTGCCGATCATAAACGGGTGCAACGCCCCACAGGTGACTGAACAGCGCAGGCGAAAGGAGCCTGATTTGTCTGCGATAAAGGTCAAGGTTGCTGTTTGCCCTGGGTTTGCAATTATTTCGTGGCCATAACCGTCAACATAGATGCCATGGACGACATCAGTGGCTATCAGCTCTATCGTCACCTGTTGACCCTGCTCGACATGGATAACAGAGGGTGAAAACTCAAAGCTGCGCGCTTCAACTCGAACGGTCCTGGCAACAGGTTGCGAAGCTTTGAGAGGCAATGGCGTGAAAGCGATCACTAGAATGGATGCAATGATCGCTATCCAGGGCCACGAACGAACGATTTTCACTGGAATTTGAGTTGAGTACATGCCAAACGATCCCTTCCGAGAATCATGGCATATTGGAAGGGCCATACTGCGCGTAGGTTTGATCTACGTAGGCACGGATTTCAGGGACGCTCTTGCCTTCTTTCAGCAGACGCATTGTGTCAAGGGTGATGTCCACGCAAATGGAGCAACCCAGGGCATGAGTGTCATAGATCAATGAGCCATCCGCATTTTTGCCGCCGATATAACAGGCATAATTTGAAGTGTGTCCCATTTCGCCGCAGCCGCAATAGCAGGGTATTTGGGTCATGATCTCTGAATTTGCGGCGGCGAATTGATATGCCTGTTGCACCTGGGCAGGAGCTGTACGCACTTCGTTGGGCATCCCATCCAATGGGGCCATTTTAAATTCATTTTCCGGGTTGTTTTGACCAACTCCGCTGGCGCAAGCAGAGAGTAAGAAAACAGCAGACAAAGCTAGAAACAGGCAGGCTTTTGTGAGTGGTTTCATGGTTTCTCTTTCTATTTTGCTGGACTAACTTGATCTAATATAACATATATTGTTATTTCGAGATGGTGATAAACGTCAGTATTTTGTTTTATAATCGTCACAAGGCAATATGACGCCCGCAATTATGCCTATACTTTGCCTGTTTTATTAGCGCTAAATGGCTTAATTTCGTTTTTGCGCGCCGGCCGCTTGTTTTTAGACAATTTAGAACACTCAGCATTTTTCTGAAGTTTTCATCGTTGAGAGACTGTGTATGATTGATCCTCGACTGCCCCTCATTGATTTACACCGCCATCTGGATGGAAACGTGCGCCTGGAGACCATTTTGGATATTGGCCGCAAGCATGGACTGCAACTTCCTGCTTGGGATGTGGAGGGCTTGCGCCCATTTGTTCAAGTGACAGAACCTCAACCCGGCGTTATGGCGTTTATCAGCAAATTTCATTGGATGATCCAGGCGTTGGTGGATTATCAGGCTTGTTGGCGAATAGCGTATGAGAATGTTGAAGACGCGAAGAAAGAGGGACTGGATTATGTAGAACTGCGTTTCAGTCCGTGGTTCATGGCCGAAGGACATGGTTTGGATCCAGCAGGTGTGGTAGAAGCAGTTTGCGACGGGATCGATGCGGGCAAACGGGATTTCGGCATGGAAGTAAATCTGATTGGTATTATTAGTCGCACCTACGGAGCGGAGATCGGTTGGAAGGAGTTGAACGCGTTGCTGACCCAGCGCGAGCGCATCGTTGCATTAGATCTTGCCGGCGACGAGGCGAATGTTCCGGCGGAGCTATTTATCGAGCATTTCAAAAGAGCCCGCGACGCTGGCTGGCGCGTTACCGTTCATGCGGGCGAAAGCGCCGGCCCGGATAGCATCTGGACTGCGATCCAAAAACTGGGGGCGGTTCGCATCGGACATGGCGTCGCTGCAATCCAAGATGCGCACTTGTTAGATATGATGGCTGCCAAGCGGATTGCGGTTGAAGGCAACCTAACCAGTAATGTACAAACCATGACCACTCCGGATTACCGAAGCCATCCGGGAAAAATATTCTTAGAGCGCAATATTCTCTTTACGCTTAACACGGATGATCCGAGGATCAGTGGTATTGATTTGCGTTATGAATATGAAGTCGCTGCGCCTGCAGCGGGTTTTACCCCCTCGCAAATCCGCCAGATGCAAATGAACGCATTGGAAGCAGCCTTCTTGGATGCTGAGCAGAAAGATCGCATCTGGCGGCAGGTGCAAAGCCGCGGCAGTGGGGGGTAGCTGGAGCTTAAACTGGCGCCGTTCTGGCTAACGCCGGGTAAATTCGGGTATCCCCATCGCAATACAAGGCGTACAAAAGCCCCAGAATATTGTTGTGCCGATAATAAAACTCGCGGCGTAATTCTAAAAAGATTTCACCAATAGATTTTTCCTGGTAGAGGAAGCGGTCAAAAAACCGAGGCGCCCATTCGGCGGCAAATACCGCAGGCACCTCGCACTCTGTTCCGATCATACCTCTGGCGCCTTTCGTGGTAAAGTAGGGCATGAATCCGCTATAGAATAAAGGAGAGAGTTCCGCCGATTCGCACGCATTGATGAAAACTAAAGGCTCGCCAGGAAAGCGATGCTTTTCGGCTGCATTTAAGCGCAATTGGCGCAGCGTAACTTTTTTATTATCGGTAAAGCTTAGCGAAGCGTTGTCTGCGCTTGCCGGATCGTCCATAGCCGGCGTTAGAGCGTGCCCATAGAAGTACATTATTTGGTCTACAGCTGGTAGTCGCATAGCCTCTAACCATTCCTGATCGGTTTGACGGATGGCTATCTCAGCTGCGCCGATCTGTTGAAGCGGCTTCCAATAGTTCAGTTGACGAGCGACAAAATCGCGCCCCATGGCTTGGTCTATGGATGAATCTACATTGACGCTGACAGCCAAACGTGGCTGGCTGGGAATATCCGGGGTAAAGACCGGCGGGCTGGCCTGGAGAGGTATGTGTTCCACTATGTGGTGTAATCCGAGAAAGTGGTCAGGCTGGATGTGGCTCAAGTCCTCCCCAAGGTAGAGCAATCCCCATGGCAGGAAGAAATGTTGAGAGACGATTTGTAACTTGAGCGCCGATTTATTCGCCAGCCCGCGCAACCGCTCGCCCATTGCCTGTATATCTGACCCGGCGGAAGGCCCATAGAAGAGGTCCTGAAATAGCAAAAAGCCGGCTTCTGCCAACATTTTCAGGGCTTGTTGCGCCACATCTTCTGGAATATCAACCTCCGCCTGGTAGGCCAGCAAGGTGTCTACGGAAGGAGGGCGTCCGCGTAAAACGCTGATACCAGCCGGGCTTTTCGCCAGATATACGACATCTAACAAGGCCTGGCGCGCCCGGGTGATGATTCCGCTGAGCTGGAACGAACTGATGGGTAAGCGAGCCTCGCTGACGGTTTGATCTACTAATGTCATTTCGAACTCTTCGCCGCGATTTTTGATAAATAACAGAACATCACGCGGCTTGAGTAGCCCCAGATTTTCAACCGGGCGCCCTAGCGCTTCAAGATGGTTTATCGCTGGTCTATTGACTAGCGCATTGGAGGTTGCTTCGTCTCCCGCCACGTTGAATTCCAGGTCAAGCCCTTGGACAAAGTTATTGTCTTTGTAAATCAAAGCTGCTGCGCGACTCGAACCGCTATGTAACGGTTCAAGATCGAAACGGGCTTTATTGCGCGAGCGGCCGCGCCGTGGTACGCGCAGCTCTTGCGGCTGACGGGTGTGGACGATGAAATCCGAGCTGGACACTTGCACCATCAGACGAACCAGGCTTTGCTCATCCGAGAACAGACCAGCTTCGCGAAAAGGGACGCTAAAGGCAGAGTTTTTTTCATCCACGTATAAGGTTAGGGTGAACTCTTCGCCAAAGGGGATTGGTTGGTGAACATTGCCCTCTGTGATTTCAACGTGGATGGCACGCCTGGCAGATGCAAATGCTCCAAATTCTTGATCAGAAGGGGTCGTTTGCGGGGGTTCGTCCCAGGAGCGGAAAATCGGACCGCCGGTGATGGGTGGAGGCGGCTGGCTGCCAGAGCCGCTGGGCGGGTAAGCGCCTGGCGCGCTTCCGCCGGCGCTAGAAGACCAATCCGGCGCGCCTTCGATCAGGATGAGTTCTTCCAGGGGAATCGATGCCTCCCCGGGCGCGTTCACCGTAGCGACCAATCGGTAATAGCCAGAAGAGCGAGGCGACTGCATCACGCCTTCGTAACGACCATCCTCTTGTTCGCTCTCGTGCAGCCGAATGGCGGGCAGGGTATCGGCTGGGGCATGAGAAAAATTGGGCAGCGGTTGTCGCAACTCCAATCGAACGTCTATGAGAGCATTGCCAATGGGATCGTTGCTATCGCGTCGCGACACAGTCGCCCAAACATGAATCTCCTCGCCAGGCTGATACACGTCACGATCGGGTTCAAAATGGATGGTCAAATTCGGGGTTACTGCTTCCGCCAACACACCCAAGCGGTATTTCGTCAACAGCTCGAATTCCATTTTTTCGAGCACAGGAGGGATAACATAAATATCGCCATGCGAGGCAACAAAAGGCAGTTTCTGGCTGGCTTGAGGATGTACTGCGCTGCGCGTGGGCACTGTGCCATCGCCCTCTTCGGTGCGCTCCCAATCGAACTTTGACCAACTCCCAGACGGGCCGAGGTGCACCAACCCGCCAGTGGTGGTCCAGGTTTTTACTCCAAAGAAACACAGCGTCTCCACGCTGAGGGTAGTCCCTAACTGTTGATTGAATTGCTTGCCGTCTAGCAACATCTGGCGTTGGCGTTCGTTTTGCAGCCAGCTGAGATCGGTGAATGGATCAATCGTATTGCCGTTGGCATCGTGGAGAAATGGGTTTGTAGCCGGAATAAGTTGATAAAACGATGGAAAACTAAGCACGGCGGATTTTATTTTGTCTTGAAGACGGTTATCATAGCGGTTGAAGATACCCATCAAGAACACTTCCAACCCATCTTGCAGTACCTGAAATGCCTTCGGAGCGCCGTCCCAAGGGGAACCCATCAAAAAGAGGCGCGATACGTGGCTACTTCCGCCCTCTTTTTCAATGTACCAACGTGAGACAATTCCGCCGTTGCTGTGACCGATGAGAATCGCTTTAGCTCCAGGGTGTTTTTCTTCCAGGCTTTCTATGAATTGCCCCAATTGACGGGCAGAGATGCGATTATCTTGCCGCCAATCGTAAGCGAAGGTATAAGCAGCCAGTTCGCCAGTGGCCGGCTTACCTGTGGTGTTGTAGCCCATACGTGCCAGGGCTTCCAGCATACGCCCGTATTGTTCTTGTTTGAACAAGGGGGGCAAGAAAAGAACCTCATCCACAATGCCGTCAGGGATAAGATCATCGTTTGGATAACGCATCTGGTCGAACATGCGCTCTAGCGCGCCGGGAATATCGAACGGGTTTCTTAGCAGGCCAGGAATATCCAGCCAAACCAATTCTCCCGTTCGCCGATTGCGCAATCGGCTGCCCATATATCCGGGTACGAATACAATAAAATGGGGCGGGGGATTTGCCATTCTGTTCTCCTTTGGCCTTAGGACTTATGAGGTCATTCCAACGGTGTGATGCCGTATTCAGCGCGCAGGGTGCGCAACGGCCATGAACGGAAGAGGGAGTTGTCTTGATGATCGGTGGCTAATTTACGATAGCGATCGGCCATCACCTCGCCGCTTGCCTGCGCTTCCTCAAATGTGCTCCAGCCAATCATTGTGGTTTCCAGGTAGCGCCATTGCGCAGTTTCGTCGTTCCACGTCTGCCAACCCAATAAAGCGTGGCCGGGAATTAATACAATAGCTGGGTTGAGGGAGATGGCTTCCAACAGGCTGGCGACAAGCACCGTTCCATCAATGCAGTTGGCTTGATGATGTTCCAGGCATTCGCGCGGCAAGCGGACGCGCTGGTTGGCCGCGCCTTGATCGGGGCTGAAAGCGATCACCGAATTAACATAGGTGATCTCAGCTTGGCGCTTGAGCGCTTCGAAGATCGCCCGCACCTGCGGCTCCACCTGCGATAGGTCGCCTTGATAGCCCACCAGGCGCTTTTGCGGGTGAAGAGCCGCTGCTTGACGCAGAAACGCCATCAACGCCGGGGCGTTGGGTGTGACGAAGGCGCCTAAATATCGGCTTAGATCCATCCATTCGCCGCTCTTGGGGTCCCGTACGGCTAGGGGAGCAGTAGTGCGTGCCAGCAGCCAGATCGGATGAGTGGTGTGCGACTCGATGCGTTCATCTATCTCGCCGAGTTCCTCAACCTAAACATTCAGCGTGGCGCGGGTCAGCTCGTGGATGTCTCGTATGAGCCGTGGAAACAAAGTCGGCTGCTGATGCACCTCCACCGGGTCGGGACCGGGGTCAATTTCGACTGTTTTAATGGCCTTAGCTGAATAATCCTCGATGAAGGAGGTGATGCGCAAACGGCGCACTTTATCAGAGAAATTCTGAATGGTGCAGGTGACGAGGGGATTCTTCTGTGGATCAAGCAGGTGATATACTGAAGTGGCAACCTGTGCCATGCGCAAGTGCACTTTTACTTCCAGTCCGGTTGTATCCGAACGTAGGGTGCCGGAATACCAGCGCTTTCCCAATTCTACCAGGAGGCCGCTGCCGGGTTTAGCCTGGATCGCCTGACTGAGCTGGGCTTCTTTTTTTGCCAGGTCGGCCTCGGCTGTCGCCAGATCATCCAACAGAGCCTGGGAGCTGGCAGGGTCTTTTTGCTCGAAGACCTCCCGACGCAAGCGTCCTACGTTCAGGCGCGCCTGGTAAAGCTGAGCCTCTAAAATCCGGATCTGATCCGTTGCGGGCATCACGCCTCCTTTGGCGGTATCACTTTGGTTTACCCATGGTCTGGAGTTGATGAGCCCATATGGGTAAACACGCGGATGATTCCGCAATCAAGCGGACTTTGCCTACCAATCTGGATCGTAGTCGTTTGCGTTGTTGTGGGTGAGGCGTTGCGGCTCAGGGTATTCGATGCTGAGCCGATAGAGTTCCAGATACCCATCTCGCTGAGTGGCGAAGATGAGATAACGACCGTCCGGCGACCAAGCAGGAGGGCTAGCAAATGGACCGGGGTTTAGATATTCTAACAGTAATTTGAGATTTGCCCCAGTAGGGGATATTAAATACAATCCCCAACCGGCGTTGCGGCGCGACCAGAAAGCGATCTGATTTCCATCAGGCGACCAGGAAGGAGCTACGTCTTCTGCTGGATGCGTGGTGAGGCGGCGCGCCGGGCTGCCATCCACCGAAATGACATAGATCTCCCAATTTCCATCGCGGTGGGATTGGAAAACAATTTGGCGTCCATCCGGAGACCAGGAAGGGTTTACGTCTGCATCCGGACTGTTGGTGAGATTGAGCGCCAGGTTACCATCTGCGCGCATGACGAAGATCTCCCAATTGCCGGTGCGATCTGTGTGAAAAGCGATTTGGTCGCCGTTTGGGTTCCAGGCTGGCCGGCCATCTTGGGCTGGGTTTTGCGTGAGATTGAGCAGGTTTTGCCCATGGACATCCATTCGATAGACTTCGCTGTTGCCATCTCGGTTCGTGGTAAAGGCCAGAAATTTGTGATCTGGGGACCAACTGGGCTGTGTGTCGCTGTAAGAATTAATGGTAAGCCGCTGCGCTTGATCGTCTGCTGAGTTTCCAGGCGGCATGAGAACATAAATTTCCGGATTTAGGTCTCGCTCCGAAACGAAGGCGAGAGGAGATTGCCCGGCGAGAGAGGTTTGCGTTGGAAAGATCTTAAGCGGGGGCAGAGATTTGAACGCCAGGGTGTAGTAGGGATCTGCCTGTCGGGCGCGGGGCAGCGGCGCTGCCAACCAACATGCCCCAATGAGATTCACCAGATACCTGCGCCCTTGATAATCTTCAATATAAACGTCTGTATAACCGCTGGGTCTGTAAATAAAAGTCAGACCCATATCATAACCTGTGTAAAGTTCGATGAGAGACTTGCCCGACTGGCAAGCGAAGTTTAAACGCAAATAGATATAGGTGGACAGGGGACCATCGCGTTCAGGTGGATAGAATAGTCTTCCGATTGCGCTGATGTAGTCTAGAAAATCAATGGAGATCAATTTCCAGGCATCCTGTCCAGCAGTGATTTGATTGAGAGCCGGCGTCCGTGAGGGAGGAAGAGTGGTGGGCGTGACAGTAGCTGTTGGTGTCCTTGGGGTGGAGGTCGGCGTGACGGTTGGGGTAGGCGTTGAGGTGGAGGTAGGAGTCAGCGTGAAGGTTGGCGTCACGGAAGGGGTTGCGGATGGCGTGGTTGTTGGGGTGCGCGTAGATGCGGCGCTGCGAATCAGGTCTCCGAGGCGATTCGGCATATTGCATGTTGATAAAATAACCCAAATAAGAAGGAACGACCACATACCTATCCGCTTCCATTGTCGCTCATGCGTGCCACGCCAACTCATACGTCCAATTATAAAGGCAAAGCAAAAATCACAAAGGTTATTGAAATCTGCGCCGGATTGATAAATTTCTCCTTGAGGAGGCGCAGCGCCTTGTGCATTTATAAATCTCCATCCCCTGAGTGGCATGTAACCCTGGCGCGACGATTTACCACGATCTACGTATAAATAGTTGAAATTCAATGTGCGCAAGTATGTAGCGCAAGAACCACCTTAGCAAAGAAAGGATTCTGAAGTATGAGTATCTGGCGGGTTTTATTATGCCTTTTGTTTCCTCCATTAGCCGTGCTGGACAAAGGCTGCGGCTCAATCTTGATCACGACGATCCTAACCCTGGTAGGTTGGGTGCCTGGAGTGATCGCGGCATTAGTCATTGTTAATCGCCCCGATTAACGAATTTTTTCTGCCAGCAGCGTTGATGGCTCTAACCAACGCTGCTGGTGTTGTCGTTTGAGTTGTCAATGTACTGAGACTTGCGAAGCAATGACGCGAGCTTTTAACATACCCTGGTTATGGTCGCCAGGAGGGCATTGCTCCAGGAGAAATCATCCTCACTGCACCGCTGGGATCCAAAACGTAAATAGTAGAGGACGTGTTTGCGTCGGGCTCCCAATTGCCATTTCGTTCTTGCAAGCAAGATTGAAACGCTATCCATTGACCATCTGGCGACCAGGCTGGTGCGATACCGGCGGGTAGATCGCTGAACTCGCCGCTGACCAATTCCCAACGTTGCATCGAGAACACCTCGAATCCCTGGGATAATCCACACGTCTGATTCCAGGGCGCCTGATCTGGCGAACTGCATCCAGCCGTGCGTGCAAGAATGCCCACCTGATGATCTGGGGAAAAAGCCAGACCTGCGACTGCCTGTTGCTCCAGATTGAAAGTCTGTCGGGTTTGTGTATTGAGGTCGAAATTATCTACGAAAGTGATATAAGATTCGCAGCTCAGAAAGAATGCCCCGTAATTTGTCAAAATACGCCCATCTTTGGACAACGCCAGATTTTGACCTTCACTCCATCCCTCCTGAGGGTTATTGGGATAAGGCGTGAACCCCGGCTGATTTAGGTTGAATTCGAATAGATGATAGTGACATCCACCCGAAGAGCAGAGATAGCGATGCGTGAGGGTGCCTACCAGGCGATTGTCGGAGAGGAAGAGTGGTTGTCCGATGATGCCACCGATTTCGTTATTGGGGGCGAGCGAAGCGCCCCAATCTACTGGATCTTGAATGCGGTACATGGCGTTGGTCGTATCTAAAGCGACGATCAACCAACCAATGGAATCTTCGTCCCATGGATTGACTGGATTCCAAAGGACGATCCAATTCTGGTCCGGCGACCAGACGATACGGCGTTCGATTTGTGACTGCGTTTCGTTCAGGCCCAGTTCCAGGCAACCGGTGCGGATGCTGCCGTCGCGCTGGAAGATACACAGCGAGCGACCATTGAATGCCGCCAGTCGCTCGCCATCCGGCGACCAGGCGAAGCTCAGGATGTCGCCGGCGATGGTCAATTGATAAGGTTGGCTATCTGGACTATCCAAGAGCCAGATGTCGCCTTCTCTGAGGAAAGCGAGCTGAGGGCCTAAAATAGGCGGCGTTTCGCTGGGCGGGATCAGCGTTTCGACAGTCGTCGCAACAGGCGATTCGCTGGGGGCGGCAACGGTCTTTTCAGGTGAACTTTCGGTTATTGCAGGAGAGGCGATGGCGATTGGACTGGCAATTACTGCAGCTGGGGTGGTTGGCTGCAACTCAGGCGAGCCGATTGCGGTAGGTTGAGATTGGGTGGTTGTGGGTTGCGCGACGCTGGGGACTTGAGCCAAGCTGCAGCCTGCTATGAATAGAGGTACCATCGTCGCAGAAATAAGCGCGCGGATGAGTAATATTTGAAAGCGCATCGAGCCATCTCCTGATAAAGATCGTCGGTACAGTATTATTCTACCTTAGTTTTTCTTCCCTCTAACTCGAAGCATGGCTTTCATAGTTTTTAAAGAAGCTGCATCAATCGCTGGCCATTGATACGCAACCAATTTTTGGAATTTTTGTATTCGGGAATCCACATTGCCACGGCGCGCCAAAACTCCTTTGAGTGGTTCTTGATCTTCAAATGCATCAACTCGTGAGTAATTACGTAGTCAATCACCGGCGATGGCGCCATAACTAACCGCCAGGTGAAGTTAAGCGTACCTTTTGCCCCGCAAGACCCCCAGCGGCTGCGCGCGCTGGTGATGCGGATCCTATGATAACTACATCCGTAAAGCTCGCTTAACGCTTCAACTCGTCTGCCGATGATTTCACGCGCCTGCCGACGATACCAACGTGTGAAAATGTGGGGAGCATAGGGCAACGCCTGGCGCGAGATCAAAAATCGTTGAGCATCGAATTTTAGATAGTTCCCCATTTCATCCGAAATGACTAGCGGATAGGTTGCGCCAAGGTAATAAATAGCCTCCCCTTCTTTGAATTGGTAAGGTCTGGTAGCTGAATATTCTAACGTTATTTTTCGCTTACGCGATTGTATCCAATCGGCCTTCTCTTGTACGATGCGTTCTATTTCCCGGCGGTCGCTTCTGAGCGGCGCACGTACCCATAAACTTCCATCTGATTGAATTATCAAGGCAACGGTTTTGCGATTGGAGCGTATGATGCGGTCTATTTTGATCATTGTCAATACAAATTCATTTGCATTTACTGAATTATACTGTGCAATAGCTGGTCGCAGAAGCTTGTATGCTTGCGCTGACAGCCATAAGCGATTAAAATTCATAATATGAAAAACCGCGGTATGGTTTTAGCGCTGATCGCAATGGGGGTGGTAACCTTTGCCCTGGTGACCATCGCAGCGTATTTTTTGTTTGGCGAGAGGTTGAATCTATCCCCCAAGGGAACCATTCATACATACATTCAATCCCCACCAATCGCGACTGTGGGGGAGGATACCCCACTGATCCTGACGGTGCGAAATGACACTCACGAGTATATCTCGATTGATGAAATTCGGTTGCCGAAGTCGGTTTTACAGTCAGCGGCGGTGGTATCAATTTTACCTGGGACGTTAAACCACACGGATTATGAGGACGAAACCGGCTATCAGATCGGATTTCTTATGGGGCCGGGAGATCAGCGAGAGTTTGAAATTACGTTGCTCCCTCGTCAGACGGACGATATAGTAGGCGATCTCAAGGTTGTGGCTGCGAACGGTGAGCTTCAAGCCGTGAGCGGCTTTCGCATAATCTTTGAGATGCCTGTTGCCCAGGCGGCTTCTGAGTTGACCGTGGTTCCTTCACCGGAACCCACATTCACTCCTGAAATCATCCTCCCAACACCCACTGAAAGCCCAACGCCGGTGGTTATCCCTTATGCTGCGGTGGTTAAAATCACTGCTAAACTGAAGCACTCTAGCTATTTGCGCGACGCATGGAGTGGATCGGGTAGCATTGTCTCGCCGGATGGGTTGATCCTGACGAACGCCCATTTGGTCACTCCGGGGCAGGATTTTCGCCCGGATGCATGGATCATCTCCATCACCGAGGACCCAGCCTTACCCCCGCCGGATCTCTATTATGCCGAACCAATCGTGATTGATGAAGATTTGGATTTGGCAGTGCTGCAAATTATCAAAGACATTAAACAGAAACCCGTTGATCCCACAACTTTGAACCTGCCATATGTGCCGTTGGGCGATTCGAGCCAATTAAAACTTGGCGACCCGCTCATTATTCTGGGTTATCCAGGAATTGGCGGCGAAACGATTACTTTAACACGCGGCGATGTGGGCGGTTTTACGATCACAGGTAAATTGACTGAGCCGGCCTTTATCAAGACCTCGGCGGCGATTTCCGGTGGCACCAGTGGAGGAATGGCCATGGATCAATATGGGCGATTGGTGGCTGTGCCTACTCAGCTTGGCTATGGTCAGCGTTCTGGCGAACTGGTAGATTGCCGCGTTATCGCCGATACCAATGGGGACGGCGACGTTGATCAACGCGATGTATGCGTGCCAGTGGGGGGGTTTATCAATGCGCTGCGTCCGATTAATCTGGCGCGCCCATTAATAGAGCAGGCGCGGCGCATCCTGGAGGAGCAAAACAACCCCTATCCTTATCCAGAACCTTCGCCGCAACCCTGATATGGTACGCGGACCAATCTCATATCCATTATTTTGAGGAAGGAAGACATGGTTGAAAGAAAAATCCGCGTCTTGGTGGCAAAACCCGGATTAGATGGACACGATCGAGGCGCAAAGGTGGTCGCTCGCGCCTTGCGCGACGCCGGTATGGAAGTGATCTACACGGGATTGCGACAGACGCCTGAGATGATTGCTGAAAGTGCTTTACAAGAGGATGTTGACGCGGTTGGTCTGTCTATTCTCTCTGGAGCGCATATGGCGTTGGTGCCGCGCGTTCTCGAATTACTGAGAGAGAACGGTCAGGAACACGTTAAGGTGTTTGTTGGCGGTATTATCCCAGATGAAGATATTCCACGCTTGCTGGAAATGGGCGTGGCTGGCGTGTACGGACCCGGAACGCTGACGGATACAATTATCGAGGATATTCGCAAGCTGACCGCCGGGAAATCTGAACAGGTCGTTTCATCATAAATCACTCTTCGAGTATCTATGACTTTGGCGCAGGATGTGTTGCAAGGCAATCGCCTGGCTTTGGCGCGGTTGTTAACTCACATTGAGAATAACACCGAAGAGGGCAAAGCCGGTTTAAAAGCATTGTTCCCTCAAACTGGCAAAGCGCATATTATTGGAGTTACCGGCGCTCCTGGAACGGGAAAGTCTTCGCTGGTGAATCAGCTTGCTTTGCATTTTCGGCGCTCTGATTCAACCCGCTCGTATCGGGTGGGCATCGTGGCAGTGGATCCATCTAGCCCGTTCACCGGCGGCGCTATATTAGGCGATCGTGTACGGATGCGTGACCTGGCAGGCGATTCGGGAGTCTTTATCCGCTCCATGGCCTCTCGCGGATCGCTGGGTGGGCTCGCCGCAGCCACTTCTGGCGTAGTGCAGGCGCTGGATGCAGCCGGTTATGAAATTATCTTGATCGAAACGGTGGGCGCAGGACAGGCAGAGGTGGATATAGCGCGCCTGGCGCACACCACGTTGGTTGTTGAAACGCCGGGATTGGGCGACGATATTCAGGCGATCAAAGCTGGAATCTTGGAGATCGCGGATATTCTGGTCATCAATAAAGCCGATCAGCCGGGTGTTGAGGCTGCAGAGCGAGCCTTGCGTAGTATGTTGCAACTAGGCCATCCGGCGGCGCATGTATTTGAAAATCATCAACCTAAACCTGGTCATGAAATACCCGTTCTATCTTTTTCGACGCCGGAGGTTACAGGCAATCATTGGATACCGCCAATCGTGCGCACTGTGGCGACAGAAGGGGCGGGGCTGCCGGAATTGGTCGAGCAAATCCAGCTTCACTATCAATATCTAAAAGATTCGGGCAATCTGATGCTCAGGGAACGCACTCGATTACGCTCGGAGCTGGATTTATTGCTGCGCGAGACGTTAATGTCGCGCTGGCGTGAACGCGTTGCGGAAGAGGAATACTGGCTCACGTTGGATCTATTGACACAGCGTAAACTTTCCCCATGGGAAGCAGTGGAAGAATTATTGAAAAAATGCTAGCGATATTGAAGGGTGCAGGATGATTTACGGCAAACGCATTCGTTTGCGCGGCGTAGAAAATGAGGATTTACCTCAGTTCGTGGCCTGGTTGAATGATCCAGAGGTCATAGCCAACCTGGAGATGTATCGCCCATTATCCATGGCAGAAGAACGGCAGTGGTATGAAGGAATGCTCAAGCGCCCGCCGGATGAGCGCCCAATGGTCATTGAAATCCCCGAAGGGGATGGATGGAAAATGATCGGCAATCTGAGCTTAATGAATATTGATTGGCGCAACCGAGTTGCAGAGCTGGGGATTTTCATTGGCGATAAGGCTTATTGGAATCAAGGTTATGGCACAGAAGCTTTGAAATTGTTATTGCGCCATGCCTTTGAAATGCTCAATTTGAACCGAGTCTTCCTGCGAGTGTATGAGACTAACCCACGCGCTATGCGCGCTTATCAGAAGGCAGGATTTGTGGTTGAAGGACGTGATCGCCAGGGGGAGTTTCGGAATGGCAGATACTGGGATGTTATCCGGATGAGTATATTGCGTGAGGAGTGGATGTCCGCTGAAGGCCAGGATTAGCCATTCATGCCAGAATTGCCAGAGGTCGAAACTATCCGTCAGAATTTGCGTCGTGGCGGCGCGACCTTGCCCAGTATTTTAGGTTGGAATGTCGAAAGCGCCCAAGTCCTATGGGCGCGCTCCCTTGTCATGCCCGGAGTGGATGAATTTAAAAGGCGATTGATCGGTCAGCAAGTGGTTGATATTGGCCGGCGCGGTAAATTCCTCATCGTTGAATTGTCGAAGGATGCGTTGCTAATCCATTTGCACATGAGTGGCGATCTGGTGGTGGAAGAAAACAGAGAACCGGTAGCCACGCATTGTCGCGTGGCAATAGAGTTCGAAAACGGTCAACGGTTGGCGTTTATAGACGCACGCAAATTTGGCCGCCTCTGGCTAACTGCGGAGAAAGAGACAATCCTTTCAGACCTTGGCCCAGAACCGTTGGACGATGCTTTCCAAGCCCAGGATTTGTATCGCCGCTTACATGCTCATCGCCGGCGCTTGAAACCTCTGTTATTGGATCAAACTTTCCTGGCTGGGCTGGGCAATATTTACGCCGATGAGGCGTTAAATCTAGCCCGTCTGCACCCGCTGATGCTTTCGAATCAGGTGAGTGCAGCTGATGCGGAGCGTTTGTGGCGGGCTATTCGCGCGGTGATCGAAGAGGGCATCCAACGCAATGGAGCAAGCATTGACTGGGTATATCGCGGCGGCGAGTTTCAAAATTATTTTCGGGTTTACCAACGAACGGGTCAACCTTGCCGGGAATGCGGCGAAGCTATCCAGCGAATTGTAATCGGTCAGCGGAGCGCCCACTTTTGCCCAAATTGTCAGCGATTGTAAAGCCTTTGTAAGGTGTATGACGCGGCGTTGGAATGCTATAATAATTGAAATTGAGATCTAAACTCGAGGCGCGGCGAGTATGACTTCAGATTTTTTGAACACGGTTATCGCGGTTCTATTGATCGGCGTCATAAGCCTGTTCGTTGGCGCGGCGATTGGTTATGTACTGGCAGGATTACGCGCCCCACAGACGCCGGTTGGTTCTGGCAGCCCCAAGAGCCAAAAACAAGTTGAAGCCGCCCGCATTTGGAGAGACCGACGCTCTGATCGCATTTTCCTGGAATTCGAGGGCAAGATCTACCGTTCGCGTGCGGATCTTGATGCTCGCCAGGTGGAAACGCTGAAAAAATTACACGATGAACTAGAACTGTGGTTAGGAGTGGACGATCAACCTGATCGTCTGGTATCCCTCAGCGCGAAAATGCCGGCGCAAGAGATGGAAGCTGTGGAACGGCCGGAGGCGTTGAAGCAGCAGGTCAATGCACTACCTCCAACTTTGAAATTGCCTGCTGATGCGTCGCCGGCGGTGGTTGACTATCCTTCAGAAGTTCAGCCACCCAGCCTGGAGGTGGGGGATATTTTAGCCCGCGTAATAAGCAGGGAAACGCCAAAGGAAACGCCCGTTCGGGCAAAAAGTATCGTGGCGCAGGTAGATGAGATCGTCCAACGACGCTTGCCGGATTCTCCATTTGCGGGGCGAACCATCAAGCTGGTTGACTTGCCAGGCGGCGGAATGTATGTGGTGGTGGACGGCGTTCAATTCGCGGCGGTCAGCGACATTACGGATGTTGGCATTCGAGAATTTTTACATGATTGTGTCGCTGAATGGGAGCGCAAGGCTGCAACGCGATAAACGCCGATTTAGCCTGCCGAGACCTTCAACACCTATCTACGCCGCCTTGATATGTGGGGTGGTTAAGCTATCAATGGATAATTTTCGAGAATATTTTGTACGAGCTGATCGCGCTCTTCCTGTGGAAGAAAAGCAGCCTGGGCTGCTGTAATCACACAATTGCGTAAAGTTTCGGGGGCGAGGCCTAACTCGTTTTCTGCTAATCGGTATTCATCTGAAAGCGTAATCTTCGAGATGCTTGGATCATCGGTATTCAACGTGACTCGTAAACCATTTTGAATCATACGCGTCAGTGGATGAACTGCGACCGATGGCACCACGCCGGATTGATAGTTGCTTGTCACACACACTTCGAAAGGTATGCCTCTTTCTCGCGCTAAAGCTACCACCTCTGGGTCTTCCATTACCCGGACGCCATGTCCGATCCGATCGGCGCCCAGGTACAGAATGGCATTGAGCACATTTTCGGCTCCACCCCACTCCCCAGCGTGTATCGTGATCATCATTCCTGCCTGGCGGGCTTCTTTAAACACTCCTAGAAACGCCATCCCCGAAAATTCGGCTTCATTCCCTGCCAGGTCAATACCGACAATACCTTGATCGCGCCGATCAATTGCCAGTTTGACTATCTCCGACGCCAGGTCTACGCTTTCATGACGATTCACACTGACAATTAGCCGGACTTTTATGGGGTATTTTTTTTGCGCTTCAGCAGCCGCTGCGATAACCCAATCCATGACTTCAGCCAGCGGGAAATTCTCAGCCCGGCTGAGCGCAATGGGGGTGAAGCGTAATTCCATGTAGCGGATGTTGTCTTCGGCTGCATCGGCGATCGTCTCCTGAGTAATTCGGTGAATCGCTTCTGGAGAGCGATAAAACATGCGCAGAGTTTGGAATTTTGAAAGAAAGTTCTCGAAAGTCAGCGTGTCTTCATCCCCAATTTGCACCAACTCGCGTAAACGTCCGGTGCCGGGTATAGGAACGCCGTGTGCGCGCCCAATCTCCAGTAAAGTTCTGATGCGGAGGGAGCCTTCCAGATGCCGATGAAGTTCGATTTTCGGCAACGAGCGATAATAATCGGGTGGGCGTTCGTTGATCACGATGGACCTCGCTTTATTTCCGGCGTCGCTTGCGCTTTTTTCCGCTGTTATTGGATGTCTGAGCATCACTTCTGGCTAGTTGGTCTTTGGATATAACAGATTCCGCAGCCAACCCATCATCGGCAGCCGTTTCTTGAACGGTAACGAGTGTTTCTTCGTCTTCCGAGGCTGTTGTCTCTTGGCGGGCAACGTTGGCTTGCATTTGGCTAAGGTCGCGGGGGCGGTAGGTGAACATGCGGGAAATGACGCCCAGGCGGATGTCACGCTGCAAGTTCTGGAAAAGTTCTGCGGCGCGGTTTTTGTACTGTACGAGGGGGTCTCGCTGCGCATAGGCTTCCAATCCAATGGAGACGCGCAATGCCTCCATTTGAGTAAGGTAATCCACCCATAATTCGGTGATTACACTCAGGAGAAGCTGCCGATAGATTCCTGTCAGTACCCGTCGCCCTAGCTCATCAATCACGATCTGTTTCTCTTCCGCTGGAAAAACGCTGAGTGGTTGGCGCGCCAGTTCGTCGTCTTCACCGATATTCAAGGAACGAAGTATGCTGCTTCGTGCCTCGCTTTCCAGTTCAAGTAGAGAAAAGTCTTTCAAACGGGCAAATTCGCCTTGTCCCCAGGCGAGGCGAATTGCCCTTTGGGCGGCTTCTAAATGTTCCAACACCTGTTCCGTGACTTCGTTTGGCTTTAAGCCCTCCAGGTATTTGGCAGCTGAATATACAAAGGTCATGCGTTGAGTGCGTTGGAAGTAGCGACGATGGGTGCGTTTGTCAAAGAGGGCGCGTGCGCCTTGAGGCAGTTGGAGGAGAATAGCCAGAATTACCTGCTCATGAATCGTCGGCGGTAGATTCTCCAGCATGGCGTCAATATCCTTGAGGATCTGTCCACCAGTTCCCAGATAGCGCTCACGACGTTTATCCAGAGCATCTTCCACGGCCTGCATGATTTGATTGGACGTTTCCAACCAACTGTATTCTGCCAAGCGAGTCACGTTCAGATCCAGCACCTCATCTATACGTCGCTCGGCGGCGCCGACGATACGCCCAATGGCTTGAATTCGTAAGGCTTGTTCCACCTGCTGGCGCACTGCATTGCGCACGGGTTCGGGAGATTCCAGGATGTTGCGCAAATCCTCCGGAGGTAGTTTGATGGGCATTCGCGCCAGATTCGATAGTTCGTTCAGCAAATCCGCGGGGCGGCGAATTTCTGTCTCGTCGCCATGCAATAGGCTCTCGAAGAAAGCGTCTATAGCTTCCAGACGATCTTCAATTTGTGACTCGAGACGAGTTTCACCAACTTCCAGGGCTTCAAGAATCGCCTGCATGTGGTGCTGTTTTTCTGCCAGCAACGCATCTTCCGAAATTTGGATCAAAATTTCTCGCAGCGAATCCTTAGTAATCTGTCCCCCCAACCTTTCCAGAATGCTATTCAGCAGCAGGCGCAGGCCGAACGAAGGGAAATAAAAACCTCCGAGTTGGATGGTTGGCTGTATCTGATCCAGCCAGGCCAGCAATTTCCAGGGTCCACCCTCGTCGTTGAGCGCTTCGGGGATGCGACGTGCCAGCTCCTCGCGAAGCATGTTGGTAACATCCTCGGTGAGGTCGTCTTTGGTGAAGATGCGGTCGCGTTGGCCGTAAATGCGAGCGCGCTGGGTGTTAAGCACATCGTCATATTCCAGCAGGTGCTTGCGCATATCGAAATTTGCGCCTTCGACGCGAGTTTGCGATTGTTCGATCAACCGTCCCACCAGCCCGACCTCCAGCGGCAAAGCATCATCCACTTTCAACCGCTGCATCATCGCGTCTGCCTGTTGGCCGCCGAAGAGGCGCATCAAGTCGTCTTCCATGGATAAGTAGAAACGGGAGGAACCAGGATCGCCCTGACGTGCCGCGCGTCCGCGCAACTGATTGTCAATGCGGCGCGCTTCATGACGTTCTGAGCCGATCACATGTAGACCGCCCAGTGCTTTCACTTGCTCCATCTCGTCCACATAGCGAAGGAAGTATTGGATTTCGGCGTCATAGATGCCATACCCATCTGGCCCCAGTTCGAGCAATGCCTGGCGCCGTTCCTGGTGGGTCATATCATAAGCGTTTGAGTAACCAGCGCGGTGCAAGACGCGGTTGACCGCAGAAAGGATTTCTTCTGCTAATTCGCCGCCCAGCTTAATATCAACGCCGCGTCCAGCCATGTTGGTTGCAATGGTCACTGCACCAAATGCGCCGGCGCCGGCGATGATTTGGCTTTCCTCGGTATGCTTACGGGCATTCAACACTTGGTGTGGGATGCCGGCCTGTAAGACCGCAGCCAAGCGATCTTGATAAGTTTCCGGCAGTTCGAATATCTCTAGCAACCGTTTCAGGTTGATCGGGTCTTCAGGGTTGAAGGGGATACCCAACTCGCGCGCCAGTTTGCGCATGGCGCCTTGGTCTAGATCGGCGAGCGGCGCGGCGTATAGGAAGCTTAGTTCTGAGATTTGACGGCCGTCTTCCTGGATGTTATGGATGCGCACGAATGCATCTCGCAATAATATGGTTTGAGCCAGACGGCGCAAAGGTTCAGCCCGCAATCGCGCGGATAATCGCTCAGATAATTCGACGGAGGTTGTGCCGACTAGCAACGGCCGTCCAAGCACATGGTAGCGTAGGATTTCGCGGCAAATCGAGCGCAGTTTGACTTCTTGCGTACGGTAGATGACATCGGGATAATCTTTGCGTCGCCAAAAGACGGGTTTCTCTTCCGGGTCATCAACTCGTGCGTAGTATTGATAGCGGTATCCGGATTCATCCCGCGCTTCGACCACCTTAAGCCCGGATTCGGGTTTCTGCGCCAGATATTCAAGATTGGTGGGTATGGCGATGACACCTAGCTTATAGATTTTATCGAACTCTTCCGCTTCGGTGATGGCTGTGCCGGACATACCAGCCAGTTTCTCGTACATGCGGAAATAGTTCTGAATCGTGATGGTGGCGTAGGTGACCGATTCGCTCTGCACCTTCACGCCCTCTTTTGCTTCCACCGCCTGATGCAGACCATCAGACCAACGTCGTCCGGGCATCATGCGACCAGTGAATTCATCAATGATGATGACCTTGCCCGCCTGAACCAGATAGTCTTTATTGCGGCGATACAGGAACTGTGCTCGCAGCGCCTGTTCCAGATACCCCAACATGCGGGCCTGCTCCAGTGTAACATCCTCCGGGCGATCCGGATCGCGCAGTGGCATATTGAGTAATTCTTCGACGTGCCCTTCACCGATCTCGGTCAGCGTGACCGTACGATCTTTTTCGTTGATTTCGTAATCTTCTGGACGCAAAGCTTTGACGATCTGAGCCATGCGGATGTACCACTCGGCTTCATCGTGTGCTGGGCCAGAGATGATGAGCGGGGTTCGCGCCTCATCTATCAACACATTGTCAACTTCGTCCACTATGGCGTAATAATGGCCACGTTGGACTCGCTCATCCAGGCGCATGGTCATGTTGTCGCGCAGGTAATCAAAGCCAAATTCCGAGTTGGTTCCGTAGGTGATGTCTGCCAGATAGGCTTCCTGCCGCGGCACCATGCGCAATTGATGTTGATCCTCATGAGGCGAAGAACGGTTCAGATCCACGATAAAAGCCTTTTTGCCATTCTCGGTACGAGCAGCGATTTGTAAGACGCCCACAGTCATACCGAGCATGGTGTAAATTGGCGCCATCCAGCGGGCATCGCGGCGCGCCAGGTAGTCGTTCACAGTGACCAGGTGTACGCCTCGGCCGGTCAGAGCGTTAAGGTATAAGGGCAACGTCGCCACCAACGTTTTACCTTCGCCGGTGCGCATCTCGGCGATTTTGCCCTCATGGAGTACGATGCCGCCGATAAGTTGAACATCGAAGTGGCGCAGTCCTAGCGTGCGTTTGCTAGCTTCGCGCACTGCAGCGTAGGCTTCGGGCAACAGATCATCGAGCGTTTCGCCATCTGCCAGGCGAGCGCGAAATTCGTTGGTCTTTTCAGATAACGCTGCGTCGCTGAGCGCCTCAAACTTGCGCTCAAGGGCGTTGATCTGATCCACAATCTCCGATAATCGGTCTATTTCTCGTTTGTTGGGGTCGCCCCCAATAACACGGATAAGTCTTTTAAGCATGAAGGTACCTCACGTCGCTGGATTATAGCACAAGAAGATTGGAAGCCATTAATTCAGCAAGTCTGCGAAACGATGGTGATTCTCCAGGAAGCAAGTTGGTTATAAAGAGAGCGGTTTTTTTAATACCTAAAGCCTATCAAGCTGGTATAATTCATGCCATCGTATTTTTGAGGTTGACAGTATAGCGAGTTTTTCATATGGCCTCAGCACGATGCCCTGTTTGTGAAGACATCATTACCCTCGGCATTTCCCCCAAGCTGAATCAACCGGTTACCTGTCCCACCTGTTTGGCGAATTTGCAGGTTGTCTCTTTGAATCCCTTCGAGTTGGAATTGCCTACTCGAAAACGGAATGGAATGCGACGCAACGGTCAGCCCGCTAACCTGAAGAAGGGCAAACCACAAAAGGGTGGACGGGTCAACCCGCTTTATGGCGACCTGGGCGAGGACGATGACTATGATGAGTATGATGATTATGTCCTTGAGCGCCGGCAGCGTCATAAAGGCGAGCGCGACAAACGACGGCGCGGCGGATAAATTCAACTTTCAGTGATTTTTATAGGAATGCAATCAAGCCTCCACATTCGCGAGGCGTTTAGGGCGTTGTCGCAGCGGACGCATGCGCTAAAATTTTAAGCTGCCGGGCTTATGTTTTAAAGTTAGCCTGTATGCTTCCATGCTATAATCTTTAAGCCCATGTCATTCGTTCACCTGCATGTCCACTCTGAGTACTCATTGCTTGATGGCTTCAGTAATATCAAGAAGCTAGTGGCGCGGGCGAAAGAGATGGGTATGCCTGCCCTGGCATTGACCGATCATGGCACCATGTTTGGGGTGATAGATTTTTATAATGCGGCGAAGAAGGCGGGGATTAAACCGATCATTGGTATTGAGGCATACCTTGCGCCGCGTGGAATGTCCTCGCGTGATCCCCAGTCTGATAAGAAATCAACCCATTTGCTGCTGTTGGCCGAGAATCAAACAGGCTACCAGAATCTGTTGAAATTAGCCTCCAAGGCGCAATTGGATGGTTTTTATTATTACCCCCGTGTGGATCATGAGTTGCTTGCTGCACATGCAGAGGGTATCATTTGTACTTCCGGCTGCATGTCTGCTGAAGTGCCGCGGTTGATTGCCGAAGGAAACCTGGAAGTTGCGCGCCGCCAATTGGATTGGTATTATGAGGTATTTGGCAAGCAACGCTTTTTCCTTGAGTTACAGCAACACGATATACCTGAATTGGAGCGCATCAATCGGCAGTTGATTGAATTAGGCCGACGGTATGAGGCGAGTTTTGTGGCTACCAATGATGTGCATTACATCGAGCCAGAAGACGCACGGTTGCAAGACATCTTATTGGCGATCCAAACCGGCTCTTTGATTAGCGACCCCAACCGGATGCGCATGACAGATAACAGTTATTATCTGCGCAGCCCGGAGGAAATGCGACGTATTTTTGCGGATGTGCCAGATGCACTGGCGAACACTCTGCTGATCGCCGAGCGCTGCGATGTAGATTTGGGCTTTAAGGGTTATCACTTACCTGAATTTCCTTTACCGGAGGGATACACCGCCGAGGGGTATCTGCGCTCTTTGTGCGAAGAGGGGCTACAACGGCGTTATGGCGCAAGAGCAGCCGATAGGCGAGTGCGCGAACGGCTGGACTATGAGCTCAGCGTGATCCACCAAATGGGGTTTGATACCTATTTTTTGATCGTCTGGGATTTGTGTCGTTACGCGCGCAGTCAAGGGATCTGGTACAACGCGCGCGGTTCGGCGGCGGGTTCGATTGTGGCTTACGCCCTGGAGATTACTCTGGTGGACCCCCTCGAACATGGCTTGATTTTCGAAAGGTTTTTGAACCCAGGGCGTATTTCGATGCCAGATATTGATCTGGATTTTCGTGATGACCGGCGGGCTGAAATGCTGGAATATACGGCGCGTCGTTATGGAGACGATAAGGTTGCTCAGATCATCACTTTTGGCACGCTGGGTGCGCGGGCTGCAATACGCGATGTGGGGCGGGTGATGGATATCCCCCTCAGCGAAGTGGATCGGGTCGCGAAACTTATCCCGAATATTCCCGGCAAGCCCGTCACGATTGAGCAGGCTTTGCAAGAGGTGAATGAGTTTAAGCAGGTTTATGAGGAAGCGCCTTATCTAAAAGAGCTGATTGACACTGCAAGCAAGATGGAGGGGGTGGTTCGAAACGCCGGCACCCATGCCGCGGGCGTGATTATCACGGATAAACCGATCATCGAATATATTCCACTGCATCGTCCAACTGGCAATGCTGCCGGCGATAGCCCGATCAAGACGGTCACTCAGTTCGAGATGAACGTGCTTGATTCGTTGGGGTTGCTCAAAGTGGACTTCCTGGGCCTGGCGACGTTGACCATCATGGCGAAAGCTTGTGATCTCATCTATCAACGCCATGGAATACGTTTTACGTTGGATAATATCCCTACGGATGACCCGGAGACCTATGAGTTATTAGGTCGAGGCGAAACGGCTGGCGTCTTTCAGGTTGAAGGATCCGGGATGCGTCGGTGGCTGATTGAGATGAAGCCCAAGGAGCTGAAACATGTGATTGCCATGGTGGCGCTTTTTCGCCCTGGCCCAATGGACTTCATCCCGGGTTATATCCGCCGAATGCATGGCGAGGAGAAGGTTGAATATCGCCATCCCTGGTTGGAAGATATTTTCAAGGAGACCTACGGTTATCCAGTCTATCAAGAACAGTTGATGTTTGCGGCGATGAAATTGGCGGGGTATACCGCCCCAGAAGCCGATGATCTGCGTAAAGCGATTGCGAAAAAGATGCGCGATAAGCTGGATGCCCACCGTCAGAAGTTTATTGACGGGGCGCTGAAGAATGGCATTTCGGCGGAAACCGCGGCCGCAATCTTTGATGACTGGGAGGAGTTTGCGCGTTACGGGTTCAATAAAAGTCACGCGGTAGATTATGGCGTTATCGCGGTGCAAACCGCTTATCTCAAACGGCACTATCCGGTCGAGTATATGACTGCGCTGCTCTCGGTTTCGAAAAACGACACCAGTAAGGTAGCGCTGTATGTCGCCGACGCGCGCCGCATGGGAGTACCGGTGGAGCCCCCGGACATTAATGCCAGTGAATGGGATTTTTCTATTGAAGATTGTAAGAATGGCGGCTCGGTCATTCGTTTCGGATTGGGAGCGGTGAAGAATGTGGGGCAAGGGGCGGTGGAGGCGATTTTAAAAGCGCGCCAAGAGGGTCCCTTTGTTGATTTGAACGATCTGGCGCGACGCGTGGATTTGCGACAGGTGGGGCGGCGGGCTATGGAATGCCTGACCAAAGTGGGCGCCTTGGATACCCTGGGCTCCCGCATCGCGATATTAGAAGCGCTGGATCGGATTATTGCGGTTAGCGCTTCGCATCATCGCGCCGCAGAGACGGGGCAGATGAGCCTGTTTGGGGTCCATCCTGGCCTGGTCGAAGAAATCAATTTACCAAAAACGAAAAGCCAGGTCAGTCGGCGCGAGATCCTGAACTGGGAGCGAGAATTAATCGGTTTGTATGTATCCGATCATCCGCTTAGCCCGGTGATGAAAGATCTGGGGGAAGTCGTAACGCATTACTCTGGTCAGCTTTCGGAAGCCACGCAGGATGAGCATGTGCGTGTGGTGGGCGTCATCACTCGTATTCGCCATCACCAAACCCGTTCAGGTCAAAGTATGGCTTTTGTAACCCTGGAGGATTTACAAGGAGCTATCGAGCTGGTCATCTTCCCGCGTCATTGGGAACGCCTGTCGGGGTTGGTCGAAGTGGACCGTATTGTGCTAGTGGATGGTAGAGTGGATCTAAGCACCTCGGAGCCGAAAATCCTGGTGGATAATATCGTCACAGAATTTGCGAAAAAGGTTTCAGTGGAGAGTGGCGCGGAGGGCGATGCTGGGCGTGCTGAGAAGGTTGAGAATATTTTCCCTCATCAAAAAGCCTTGCAAAGCCCGGCAAAGCCTCAACCTGTTTCCGGTTCAGCGCGTATTCATTCGGCCGATTCACGACCGTCGTCTCGAGAGATGGTGAAGGAAGGCAAACCTGCTGCTAGCCTGCCCGATGAGCCCTCTTTGGATGATGAAATTTTCAAGGGTGAAATTCCGTTCAGTGCAGATGATTCACTCCCGCCAGAGCCTGAGACTCCGCCATGGGAATTGGACTGGCCGTTAGCCGCGCCAGCGGCGCAACAACCCTTTGAAAAGGCCGCTGATGTATCGCAGGACGATCCTCCGCCTATCTCGCCTCCCGCAAACCCTGCCCATGCTTCTGTTTCCTTGCAGCCGAGCATCGCTTTGAGCGAGCCATCTCCCGAAGCGCCCGTGATTCCACCTGTGGCAAACCCCCCGGCGCGCCCGCCGGCAACCAGAGCAATGGCTGAACGCCCGATGGGGATCCCCCCTTATTTGGTATCTCCGCTTCAGAGCGAGACTGACCCAGGCGAGGTGCGTATGCTGACGGTCATCTTGCGTTCGAGCGGCGACAAAGCTCGAGACGTGCTGCGTCTGCGGCGCATCCATGGGATCATCTTGTCTTATCCGGGAAACGACCGTTTTGCCGTGCAAGTGTACGAACGAGGTCGTTTCTTCCTGCTGGAATTTCCAAATCTGGCTTGTGGGATTTGCCAGGAATTGTTGGATCGTTTGGCAAAACTGGTGGGCGCTGAAAATATCCGCCTGGAGAAAATCACTTTTCAGTAATGCTATGAATGCTTCGAGGTGAGCATTGTTGCTCAGGTGGGCGAAGGACGTCTTTTATGGCCTGTTGCCCATGCACCGGGAATTCGTTGTGGCATGGGTCTTGTTGCTTGGCGTGGCAGGGTGCAATCTTCCCAATCGGGCTGATGTCACCTTCACTGCTGCGCCCATTTTCACACCGACGCAAACGATACAGGAAACATTGACGTTGACGCCTTCCCCCACCGCCACCGCCTCCGCCATACCGTCGCCACCCCCTACGATTGAGATGCTTCCACCGACTGAGACCGAAGAGAGCCCAATGGCTACTCCTTCTGCCTCTGTTTGCTTAAGCTTGATTTCTCCGCCGGATGGAGAATTGTTGGCAGATGGAGAAAAAGTCGTCTTTTCCTGGGAGGCTATGCCCGGCGCGGTTGAGTACGAAATATTATTTGTGCTGCCGAACGGGCGGTTTGAGACTTACCGCGTAAGCCAGACCACCTATGAGCGCAGCCTATACTCGTTGCCATTAGGAGGGTTGTATAACTGGCAGGTTAGTGCCTTCGACGCCGCCGGGAATCGGCTTTGCCTGGCAGGAATGTATCATTTCTCCCGTCCAATTGCCACGCCGACGTTTCGTTCGACCGAAGACAACGACGATGATACAGAACCAGCCGACCCATTAGAACTATTTGGTTTTTGGCTGCCCTGACTATCAACAAGCTGGCCGTATTGCCATTTCAATCGGTTCCTATCAACCGGATGCGCCCAGGTAAATACCCTGTGGGTCAAGTTCTTGATGTAAGATGCGAAGTTCTTCTTCCGTTGGGGGTTGCGTTATGCGCAGACGACCTGATACCTTTAGCGCCCAACCGGTGTTTTCTTTTGCTTCCTCAACCGTCCTGCCGGGATGCAATGCTGTAAGGATTAATTCTCCCGTCTCATCGGGTTCGAGGATCCCGATATCGGTGACTACTGCCTGCGGGCCGCCACCCCGCAACCCATACGCTTCTCTTTCCGCGCGCGAAGAAAGAAACCCTGCAGAAGTCCGGAAATCGCATTTTTCTGGAAAACGTCGTTTTTGATGCGGGGTCATGATGTAGCAACGGTTTGCCCAGGCGGCGATTTCTTTCGATCCACCAGAACCGGGTAAACGCACTTTAGGGTGATCGTAGCTGCCGATGACGGTGGCGTTAATATTGCCAAAGCGATCAATCTGTGCACCACCCATGAAGCCTACGTCCACGTTTCCGCGCTGCAAATAGAGTGCGAAAATATCATACATGGAACACACGGCGGCAGCACCGCTCACCAGCGTGGGGTCGCCGATGGAGAGCGGCAACCGAGATGGTTGCGCCCCAATCACGCCGGCTTCGTAGATCATAAGCAGATTGGGTGCATGAGTTCGCCGCGCCAGGTTACAAGCCAGGTTTGGCTGTCCTACCCCGACGAACACTACATCGCCGTCGCGCAGCAGACGAGCGGCGTTGACGATCATAAGTTCGGCGGAGGTGAAAGTTTGCGTTGTTTGCATTGTAATATCTCCATAATACATTCTAGCCAAAGATAAAGTCCACAATAGCTTGATAAACAGCTTCGGGTTTTTCTAAAGGTGCAAGGTGGCCGGCATTTTCTATGCTGATTACTTGCGCGGCTGGCAGACGTTGTTTGACCTTCTGAGCCGTGCTTTCCCAAAATGTGTCCGTCATTGCGCCGCGAATGAAGAGCACAGGAGGCTTTAAAGTGGAGAGATTTCGCCAAATCTCCATATCCGCCAACATGCTGGTGACATAAATGCGCGCTTCCCACTCTGCCGGATAGCACAAGGAGACGCTTCCATCAGTTTGCTCACACGCCAGCGAAGCAACATAGGCTTGTAGCGCGGCGTCGCTCAGGCGGTTGAACACCACTTTCGCGCGATAATTAGAGAACATGGCGACCTTGCTTTCAAAGGCTCTCCGTCGGCGCAGTGCCCCGCGAACCAAAGGATGAAAGCGCCATCCAAGCCCGGATTTGTAGAGCAAATTCCAAAACAAGATCATCATCGGTGGGAACAACACAGGGTCAATCAATACCAGGGCTGAAAATCTGCCTGGTTGCTGCAAGGCCAAACGCAGCGTAGCGATCGCTCCAAAAGAGTGACCGATCCCAATAATGCCGGAGAGACGATGCTGATCTAAAAAACACGCTAAATCAGCGGCGAAGAGCCTCCAATCTTTCAGGGAGTTGGGGTTGGATTGAGTCCAAAGAGGCCGCTGGCGCATCGCCAACACGCGGAATTTTCCACTCAGCATACTTAGAAGTGGTTGATACGCCAGCGGTGGGTAGCCATTGGCATGAGCAAAATGCGCTGTTATGCCTTCGCCGCCAAAATCATCATAGGGGATCGCTACATTCGAAGCGGGGATCATAAACGATGGAACGACCCGTGATTGTCTAATATTTCCCGTAATTAACCGGATAGCTAAGCAGTTCTGGCACGCGCAGGCGTTCATGGACTTGCGGTCCGAGTTTCTCCCAATATTCGGCGCGGTCTTTTACGCCATACACCCATTCATCCAGCCAGGCGTTAACCTGATCGCGGCTCTGGCTGATCTTGTCCCATTCCAAATAGAATACGTTATCGCGATCATAATAGCCCTGGGTGTAGGATGGGTGGCTGCAATAAGGTACATGGCAGACCGCATCCACGATAAATCCGGGTATCAGGGTGCGGTTGGGATCTGAGCGGATAACTTCTTCGGAAACGATTTCTTCGGCGGTGAGGATGACCCGCTCGGCGGCAAAAGCGGCTTCTTTCTGTTCACCGATGATGCCCCAAATCTGAGCGTTGCCGTGGACGTCAGCGCGTTGCACATGTACTATTGCCACATCCGGTTTGAGCGCTGGTACGACTACGATCGGCCGACCGGAATAGGGATCCATCACAGTCCGATACTGCGGATTGACCTTCTCCAGATCTTCGGCGGCGGTGGGGTTCATGGGCATGAAAGGGAGGCCGGCGGCGCCGGCTTGCAGGCGAGAGATCATGGCGAAATGCGAATATTCTTCCCATTCCAGTCGTCCGGCTTCCAGTTCGGCACGAATAATGCGCAATGAACCCACGCCGGGATTTCCCATATACGAAAAGATTACTTTGCGGGCGCACCCCGCGGCGACCATTTGATCGTAAATTAAATCGGGTGTGGCGCGCGCCAGCGTCAGGTCTCTGCGTTTCTGACGGATGATCTCATGCCCGGCGGCGAAAGGGATGAGGTGTGTGAAACCGGCAGCGTACACCACATCGCCGTCAAACACATATTGTTGGATTGCTTGGGCTAGCGGGATTAATTTTGTCATGCGACCCTCATAGAGTATGCCTCCGGGAGGGTGATGATCCTCCCGGAGGGAAACTTTTGCCTAGTTTCGAATTTCTCAGCCTGATTTCGCTGTAAGTGTTGGTTACCCGACTCAATCAATCAGCGTCTGAATCTGCTCGTGCATGTACAGCGGCAAATAATAATGACCGCCAGCGTTCTTACCGCTCGATCCAGAGCCTTTCCATCCGCCAAAGGGTTGGAAGCCGGGCCAGGCGCCAGTGGTAGCACCCTGCGGTCGGTTGGCATATGTTACGCCAGCCTGGATGTTCTGGAAGAACCATTTGACCTCTTCCTTGCTGCCATAGAAACCTGCTGTCAGCCCATAGTCTACGTCATTGGCTTCTCTCATTGCCTGTTCCAGGTTTTCCACTTTAGCAATCGTGGTGATGGGCAGGAACATCTCATACTTCCATAATCGGTGGGTTAGCGGAACATTCGCCACCAGAGTGGGGGTGCAGAAGTACCCCTTGGCGAATTCGCCGTCGGTCAACACCTTGCCGCCGGTCAGGATTTCGCCAGCCTGCGAAAGTTCTTCGCAGAAGTGCTTGTAATCATTATAAGAATTCTGGTTAATCACGGGCCCCAGGAAAACGGCTCGGTCGGTTGGATCGCCAATGGTGAGTTTTTGGGTCAGAGCGACGAGCTTTTCGACCAGCGCGTCATAAACCGGTTCTTCAATATAGACACGTGAGCATGCTGAACATTTCTGCCCTTGAAGCCCGAAAGCAGAACGTACAATGCCAGTAGCCGCGCGTTCAAGATCTGCATGGCGTGAAACAATGGCCGGGTTCTTCCCGCCCAACTCCAGAATGGTGGGGTGCACCCATTTTCTGGCGGCGAAATCGCGGAAGATCTTCATGCCGACATCATAGGAACCCGTAAAGGTAACGCCATCCACCTCGGGGCTTTCGATGAGCGCCTGTCCAAGCGTGCGACCGGGCCCGGTAACGAAATTAACCACCCCTTCTGGCAGACCTGCGTCGCGGAAGCACTCCGCCAGCAAGCGTACAATCCAGGGTGTATCGGTGGCGGGCTTCATCACTACGGTGTTGCCAGTGACCAATGCTGCGCCAACCGGGCCGCCTGTCAACGCAGCCGGGAAGTTGAATGGGCTAATGACAAGCCATAAGGTCGCAACATCGAGATGTTGGTGGCGTTGTATCCGATCAGCGGGTCTTTGCCCATTTCGACAATATATCCGTCATTCTTTTCCATCTGATAGCAGGCGTAGCGTACCAGGTCTGCGGTTTCCTGGACATCGCCCAAAGATTCCATTCTATTCTTCCCAACCTCCAGCGCCATAGCAGCGCCCAGTTCGAAGATGCGCTCCTCGATTATATCCGCAGCCTTGTTCAGCAATCGGACGCGTTCTTGCCATGCCATACCGCTCCAGATCGGAAAGGCTTTGCGGGCGGCATCGAGCGCTGCCTGAGCGTGTTTTTCATTGCCTTTCTGCATCACTGCCAGAACGACATCGGTGTTGATCGGCGTGCGGTCTTCAAACTTTTCGTCTGCAAAGACGTCTTTGCCATTGATGATCATCCCATATTCTGCGCCCAGTTTCGCCCGAGTCTTTGCTAACGCCGTTTCGAATTGGGTGTGTAGTTCTTCAGGGGGGTTGAACATGGTGGCATAGGTCAGTTTGAATTTTTCGGTCATAGGTTTCTCCTTGAGGAATTCGGTAAGACGGTTTTCGCCAAAGTCTATGGATCTGTGAAATGACAGAAATGTGGCTGCGATCGCTGAAGTGGAAGACAAAGACTCGAAGCCTAAATATAGTATAGTATATTGCACGCATTCCGTCAAAGAAGGTTGTCTGGTAAATGGCGTGATAATTTTCCATAGATTTTTATCGGCAAATGCCCCGGCAACTTCTTGCGCGTCGGCGATGAATTGGGGCTTGACAAAGGTTGCTCATATAGCTTTAATAATTTTGCACCATTCTTCCGGGATTAGCGCTGGACTATAAAGGACAAAAATGCTGTTCGCAAGCTCATCTTTTATCGGGGTGGATCCAACGGCAGGGGAGAAACCCTTCGTTTACGCGGCTTTAGATCATGAGAAGCGGTTGCTGGCTTTGGATCATGGCAGCATGGAAGATGTATTAGCGTTTGCTGCAGGTCAACGCCAGGCTATTTTGGCGGTATGCGCCCCGCGGCGCGCGAATCAGGGGGTGATGGCGCGGCCTGAGGTGCGACAATCGTTGAACCCTCCTCCTAATCCGGGGCGATGGGAGAACTTCCGCCTGGCAGATTACCTGCTGCGCCAGCATAACTTCAGCATCCCTCAGACTCCGGCGGATGAGTCCAGCGCGCCCAATTGGATGCGCAATGGCTTCACCTTATTTCGCCGTCTGGAAGCATTGGGCTATGTTGCTTACCCAAAGGACGGCGCTGAGAGACAAAGCCTGGAAGTCTATCCGTATGCAGGGTATGCGGCGCTGATTGGCTCCCGTCCGCTACCCAAATATAGCCTGGAAGGACGAATCCAACGTCAATTGATCTTGTATGAATTTCAGGTAGATGTGCCGGACCCCATGCGCATCTTTGAAGAAATTACGCGACATCGCCTGATGAACGGTGTTTTACCCCTGGAGACATTGTATTCACCAGGCGAGTTAGATGCGCTGATTGCTGCGTATATTGCCTGGCAAGCCGCTTTTCACCCCGATCAGATCACCTTGCTCGGCGATCCCGAAGAAGGACAAGTGGCGTTGCCAGCTTCAACGCTGAAAGCCCGCTATTAAAGCCTATTTCTAGCTGCAATTAGAGAAGAACAGTTCATAAGGCTGTTCCGATTGAATATTTTATTCTTGCTTTGGAGAAGACTATGCCGCTGCATCGAGTAAAACTGATCGTAAACCCCAATGCGGATTTGGGTCGCGCCTGGATCGCGGCGCGTGATTTACGCCCGGTGGTGGAGGAATATGGCGGGGCAGATTGGGCTGGAACCGTTTATCCCACCCATGCCATGGAGCTGGCGCGCTTGGCTGGGGAACAGGGTTATGAGTTAGTCATTGCTGCGGGAGGAGACGGCACCACGCACGAAGTGGTGAATGGGTTGATGCAGTTGCCGCCCGAACTACGCCCGCGTTTGGGTGTGGTGCCACTGGGCTCGGGCAATGACTTTGCCTTCACAGTGGGGATGCCGCGCGATCCTTATCAAGCCTTGAGACAAATTTTTACCGGAAAGCCTAAGCGCGTGGATGTGGGGGTCTTGCAAGATAATTTGGGTCGGCAGGAATATTGGGCGAATACGTTGGGCATTGGTTTCGACGCAACGGTAACGATCCGTTCACGGCGCTTTCGTATACTGCGGGGTTTTCTGGTTTATTTGCTGGCAGTGATTCAGACCATTCTACTTAACCACGAAGCGCCGAATTTCAAGGTGGAAACTGAGCTGGAAAAATGGGAACGGCGGATGTTGTTGTTGGTGTTGTGTAATGGCGGACGCGAAGGAGGTGGTTTCTACGTTCAACCCGCAGCCCGCGTGGACGATGGCGTGCTGCATTACGCCGGTATTGATCGCGTTTCGCGATGGATGATGTTTCGTCTTTTACCCGAAGTAATGCGTGGAAGCCATGGCCGTTTCAGCCAGGTTCATCTGGGAGAATTTCAACGCATGTCCATCCAGGCAGATCGCCCCTTGGTGATTCACGCCGATGGGGAAATATTTGCCGGTTGGGGAGTGGATGTTCACCAATTGGAGGTCAACATTTTGCCTGGGCAGCTCGAAGTAGTGGCATAATTTATGGCAATATGCCGGATCTAGTACAAAGCTTACAGGGGCGCGACCTGGGTCACTTGAAGATTATTGCCGAATTATGGGGGATTGAATTTAGCGCGCCGGATGCTCGTGTGGGCGTACAGCGTTTGACGTCGCTTTTGCTCAATGAAAAGACGGTAAACGAATGTTTGGCAATATTGCCGGAGGGCGCGCGCGTGGCGCTTGGTGAGCTGGCGCACAACGAAGGCCGCTTACCCTGGGCGGTTTTCGAGAGGCGTTACGGGGCGGTGAGAGAGATGGGGGCAGCCCGGCGAGATCGCGAGAAGCCCTATCTCAACTCGCACGCCAGCACAGCAGAGGCGCTTTGGTATCGTGGTTTGGTGGGACGAGGTTTTTTCGACACCCCTTTTGGTCCGCAAGAATTTGCCTACATCCCTGAGGATTTGCTTCCTTTCATCCCAATCGCAGATGTGCAAAGAAAATCGCCAATGGGTCGGCTGGCAACGCCAGCGGAAAGATCTTATGTGATTCCGTCGAACGATCATATTTTGGATGACGCCTGTACCTTGCTGGTGGCGTTACGCAGTGGAGAGCGGGAGAAAGGCCTGCCGCGCCATGCCGGTGAAGCTTCGAGTTATTTTCTGGTTGCGAACCCATTTCTCCCTTATCCGCTCACATTGGATGCCCTTCAGATTTTGCTGGCTGAGGCGCAATTGCTGGATGAACGCGGCGCGCCTCAGCCGGATGCAGTTCGTCGTTTCTTAGAAGCAGAGCGGGGCGAGGCCCTATTGTGGCTGACGCGCGCTTGGTTGCGCAGCGCAGTTTTCAACGATTTATTCCAAATCCCATCCTTAGCGGCAGAAGGGGAATGGAAGAACGATCCTTTGCGCGCACGCAGCGCAATCCTGGATTTTCTATCCACTATTCCAGGGGCATTGACCGAAGGAGATGACCCTTCGGCACGACCTTTTTGGAGTTTGAGCTCGCTGGTGAACGCCGTTCGGCAAACCGAAGCGGATTTTCTGCGTTCTGCTGGGGAATACGATAGCTGGTATTTAAGAGATTTAACCAGCGGTGAATATCTGCGTGGATTTGAGCATTGGGATAATATTGAGGGGGAATTAATCCGCTTCATGATTGGTGGACCGTTGTATTGGTTGGGCATTGTGGATCTCGGCCTGCCGGCTGCACCTGAGGTGGGAAAAACGCCGGTCGCGACTTCATTTCGTTTCAGCCGTTGGGCGCAGCATCTGCTCAGCCTCTCTGCGCCGCCAGGACTGAAGCCCGAGAGCGATCACTTTCAAGTCGTCGCAGCAGGGAGGTTGAGAATTCCGGCGCTTACCAGAAGATCAATCCGTTATCAGGCAGCGCGTTTTGCGGAATGGGAGGGCATTTCCCAGGATTTTTATCATTATCGTATATCGCCGAAATCTCTGACGAGGGCGCAAAGGCAGGGATTACGGGTGTCACAATTGAGAGGACTGCTTCTGCGACATGCGCAGCCAGCGCCGCCAAAACTGATCCAGGCTTTGGAACGCTGGGAAGCTGAAGGAAGCGCAGCGCGTGTGGATCAGTTGCTGGTGCTTCGGGTGAAACAACCGGAATTGATAGATCGGTTGCGAAAAACTCGGTTAGCGCGATATTTGGGAGAGACGCTAAGCCCAACTGCGATTGTTGTAAAGCAGGGCGCGCTTGAGAAAATCCTCGATGGTCTGGTTGAGATGGGCTATTTGGGCGAGGTTGGGGCACTGGATGAATGAAAAATTGCCGGAGTAATCCTTCTCCTGTTACATTCAGGTTCTACCTGGCATTTGAGCTCTTTCCGCTTCTCTAACTCGAAGGTTAGGATACTTGCCAGCAATTGTCTGGATTACTCCGGCATATTCAATTGTCCAATACCATCATACGAAGTTGGCAGTCTGATTTCATGTGTCAAATGTCATGTGTGAGGTATGACATTTGTCATATTGCGAATAGGCTTCGCCCTGTTTGAGCGATCAAAAAGCTGCCTCCATCAGGGATTGACATTTTAATCTTCAGGCAAGGTTATCAGAGCAATGTATAATCGTATAGATAAGGAAATAGTGCCTATATAGGCAAGTTCGAGAGAATGCACAACGGTCTCTCGCAGTGATACGGGTGATATAAAATGACATCTGGCGCGCCTCGATGCGCTCAGGTGCCGCTTGAGTCAAATTAAGGGAAAAGCACATGCACGCGCAAACGAGCGAGATCAAGCGGATTGCGATCACCACTGGCGGTGGAGACGCGCCTGGTTTGAACGCCGTCATTCGCGCTGCGGTGTTGGCAGCTTTGAATCGCGGTTGGGAAGTTTATGGCATTCGAGATGGCTTCAACGGTTTGTTGATGCCGGAGCAATTTATCGAGGGCGGTCTCATCCGCTTGACGCGCGACCGTGTGCGTGGAATTACTCATCTAGGTGGAACTATTTTAGGTACTACAAATCGGGATAACCCGCTTAAATTTCCGGTCAGGCAATTGGATGGTTCTGTCGTAGAGGTTGATCGTTCGGATGAATTAATTCGCGCTTTTCTGATGCGCGGCCTGGATGCTTTGATCTCCGTCGGCGGGGATGGCTCTATGACGATCGCAAATGTCCTTTCTCAGAAAGGGCTGTGGGTGGTAGGGGTGCCCAAAACCATTGACAATGATTTGGACGGTACGGTCATCACGTTTGGTTTCGACACTGCGGTGTCCTTCACGACCGAATGCCTGGACCGTTTACACACCACCGCCGCCTCGCATCGGCGAGTAATCGTCGTCGAAGTCATGGGGCGTTACGCCGGCTGGATCGCCCTGGAAAGCGGCATCTCCGGCTCGGCAGATGCCATTTTGATTCCTGAAATCCCCTACGATTTGAATAAAGTGGCGCAGAAAATCCTCGACCGAGAGAGGCAAGGAAGGAATTTTTCAATCGTCGTGGTGGCAGAAGGGGCAAAGCCACAGGGTGGATCCGTTTCTGTAATCAGTAGAGAGGTTGGCCGAGCAGAGCGGTTGGGCGGCATTGGGGAAAAGGTCGCCCAACAATTGCAAGAGTTGACGGGTAAAGAGACCCGGCTGGTCGTTCTGGGGCATCTCTTACGCGGCGGTTCGCCTACCTCTTTTGATCGCTTGATCGCCCAACGGTTTGGGGCAGCTGCTGTCCGCGCGCTGGAGAACGGTCAACGAGGTGTGATGGTCGCGTTGGATCCGCCAACTGTGCGATATGTGCCTCTGGAAGAGGCTACGAGGCGCATGAAGAGCGTGCCATTGGATTCAGATGTGATTCTGACCGCCCGCGATTTGGGTATCTGTCTGGGCGATTAGCCTGGAATTCATTGGAGGTTGGTATGCAAGACAGCACTGCGCTTCCTGTGCTGCAAGTCCTGACTGTCAATCGCCTCACGCCGCATGAGGATCACGATCCGCGCCGGGTGCAGAGGCTTAGCCGCCGGATCCTCGAAGAAGGATACCTGAAAAACCCGCCAGTGGTGGCGCCTCTTCCAGATTCGACGTCTGGCCAAGAGGGCGAGGAGAATCGCAGATATGTGGTTTTGGATGGCTCCAATCGAGTATTGGCATTTGCGATGGCTGGCATTCCACATATTGTGGCGCAGGTAGTTAGTTATGACGATCCCGGGGTGATTCTCGATACCTGGTATCATATTGTCTCCGGCATGGCGTTAGATGATTTTGAGCAGGCTTTAACCCAGTTGGCGGGGATGCAGTTAGAAACCTGTACATTAGAGCAAGCTCGTCGCTCATTGGAAACAGATGAGGCGCTGGCTTACATCATTTGCGAGAGCGGAGTTCGGTTGGTGCGATCTCCCCAGGGTGCTAAAAGGGATTTGAGAACGTTGAACGGATTGGTGGATGCTTATCGAGGGAAGGCGGATATCTTTCGAGCGTCGAATGACATCTGGGAGATTCAAAAACCGTATTATCCCAAGATCACCGCTTTAGTGGTTTTCCCGCGCTTGAAACCTGCTGATATTCTTCATGCGGCGATGAATGATTACAAAGTGCCCAGCGGAATCACCCGACACGTAATACCTGCAAGGGCGTTGAATATCAATATCCCAATAGGTATTTTGATGGCGGATTGGCCGATAGAGCGCAAACGAGAATGGTTGGATGAATGGTGGATGGAGCGCATGGCAGCAAACGCCATCCGTTATTACGCCGAGTCCACTTTTTCTTTCAATGAGTAAATCGCTATGCCTGATTTCCCGGTGAATCTGGATTCGTCAGAATGAGAGTTGTTTCACCGTTTTGGAATTAAAATTGACTTAAGGATGATAAAGAGATCGTCCATGCTTGGGCCGCGAAATATACCAGGAGGTCAGTATGCCGTTAGCGCCGGGCATTGTGATTAATAGCCGCTATCGAATTATCCGCTTGCTGGGGCAGGGTGGCTTCGGCGCGGTATATTACGCCTGGGATATTAACCTGGATCGGGGATGCGCGCTGAAAGAAAACCTGGAAACTTCGGGGGAAGTCAGCCGCCAGTTTGTGCGCGAGGCGCGCATCCTGGCAAACCTCAGCCATCCAAACTTGCCTCGGGTCACCGATCATTTCATCATCAGCGGACAGGGGCAATATCTAGTGATGGATTATATTGAAGGAGATGATTTAGATCTGTGGATTTCGCGCACAGGCCGCCCTGCCGATACTGCAAAGGTGATCCATTGGATCAGCCAGGTATGCGATGCGTTATCTTATCTCCATCAGCAGGATCCTCCCATCATCCATCGAGATATTAAACCGGCCAATATCCGCATCACCCCCCAGGGTAAAGCGGTTTTAGTGGATTTTGGCATTGCCAAGCTGTACAATCCTCAAATGCGCACCACCGTCGGCGCGCGGGCGGTTACATCTGGTTACTCGCCTCCTGAGCAATATGGCCAGGGGGCAACCGATGAGCGCAGCGATGTGTATGCCTTAGGCGCCACGCTCTATCACCTTCTCACCGGAATAACTCCGCCCGACAGCGTGGACTTGATGACCGGCAACGCTCCGCTTCTGAAGCCTGCGCACCAGGTCAACCCTGCAGTTCCACCTCATGTCAGCGCGGCGATCACTCAGGCCATGCAATCCAAGCGCGAAATGCGATTTCAAAGTGTTCGCTCTTTCCAGAACGCGTTGCAGGGCGAGTCACCGGTAGTGGCCAGAACTGCCCAAATTGATATGCGCGGCGCGCCCCTCGAACCGGCTTTCCCCTCCGGAAGGGCAACTGCGAATGCCCCGGATTATCAACGCCTCTCTTCATCGCCCTTGCAGTCGCCGCCTCCGGTGGTTCTGCCCGTTTCGAAGCCGAGAAATGAACCTACAACTCCAGCGACGACGCGCAATCTGGCGATCGCTGCAGTCTCTGCCTTAGGATTGGCGCTGGTGGGTCTTTTGGCGGCTGGAATTGTGATCTATAACTTCATCGTCCGACAACAAACTAAGCCCACACCAGAACCGACGCAGCCGATACCGGGAGCGCTTTCTACCCATACGATTACCCCCCTACCAACGGTTGCTCCGGCTCTGCCCAGTGAGACGCCTACCCAGGTTTCGCTGCCCACGGACACGGCGGCAATTCCCCCCATGGCAGGGGCTATACTTGCAGCCTTGCCTGAAAGCCAAATTGCATTTGTATCTGACCACGGTGGGGATGAGAAAGATCAAATTTACATTGTTACGGTACGCGGCGATCAATATTGGTTCTCGCCTAGCACGGGAATACAATATGTGGTAGACCCTTCCAATGCTCATCCCGCTTTTGGCGCGCCCTCATTGGTCGTAACGGATGGGACGCATGACCTAGCCTGGTGGCCGGAATGGTGCGATGGCAACACGGCAATCATGTATGAAGCGCAAGATACCAGCCGCACAAATTTCCAGACCATTTACATGAAACGGTTGCAAGATGGAAGCGCGCCCCAGGCATTAACCTGGCCGGGGTACTCATTGATCGGCGTGCCGCGCTGCGCGGTAAGCAGCGGGCTTGCCCTGGCCAGTGGCAAGCAGGATCTTAGTGGAAATCGCTGGGAATTGCTCCAATTCAATATCTATTCTCCTGGACAAATCAAGCCCATCAAAGGGGATGGTTTTCCCTTTTCCGGCAACGCCTCTTGGGCGGGCGATGATAGCTGGGCAGCTTTTATGCATTATGAAACAGATCGTAAGGCGTTTTTCCTCTACAAAATATTCATGAGCGACCTGGGTCAGGTGTTTCCCATTGATGTACCGGGTGAGATTATCGAGGCGAAATACCCGGCGGTTTCCCCAACCGATGGACGAATAGCCTATGCCTGTTATCAG
>DYGV01000189.1 GCA_020724505.1 Anaerolinea thermophila | reverse complement strand
CTCACCAGATAAATGGTATAAGGCGATATTTTACCTTGCGTATATATTCTTCATAACCTGACAGACTGTGGAGCAGCAGCGCCTCTTCATTGGCAATTCTCGCGCCCAAAGCCACAGGGAAGAACACAGCCGGAATCAAAGCCCAATATGAACCCAGCGCCAGAGGCGTCATCACGAATATGAGGCTGAAACCCAGGTACATCGGATGTCGCACGAACGCATAGGGATCGGTGCTTATCACGACTTGTTCTTGTTGCACTTCCACCACGCGCGAAGCAAATTGGTTCTCTCGCACTGTAAGCACAAAGATCAGATAGCCAAGCAAGATCAAAACATCCGCTGCGATGACAACTCCTGCTGGGACATCAGACCATCCGTACCTCTGATCGAAGCCGGGAATGATCAGAATCATCAGGAGAATCAGGCTCAGGATCGCAATTGCCCTTTTCTGTTGGGGATCCCGCTCCTGCATACGCATCCTCGCCTCCAGGACGTGAGGGGCTTTGATCAGGAGAATGAAGCCAAAGACGGTTATCGGCAGCAGCAACACACCCAGATAGAGCCACGCTTCCCAGAACGCCAGCGTGCCGGCGGGCGCAAATAGAAAGAATGCCATTAAGAGATAGCCGGAAAAAAGGCGCAAGAGCATCGCCCTCAAGAGGATCAAACGTTGAGTAGGGATTGATTTAGCCATGCGCGCTCCTTAATTGCCCAAATCCTCTGCTTCTTCTGCAAGCAGAGTCAGCAAACCAGTTGCCAGCGTGCCTTTCCAGCTCAATGGATTATGGCCTGTGCTGAACTCCCGATAATGGACTTCATAGCCTTTGGCGTGCAACACATCTCGCATAAGCCGCGCCGCAGCAAGAAAATTCTGGTCGCCGCCAAAGTCCGTCTCAATGGCGGTTTCGAATAAGCCGGCTTCCAGGTAAAAACGCAACGGCAGCCGCGGGCTTTCTGCGAACTGACGCGGCAGCCAGTAAAATTCGCTATCTCCGTCTGGTTTCCAACTGAAGGCGTCAGATTGAGCCAGGACTTGCCCAAATAGCTCTGGATGTTTGAATCCAAGATGGGCGGCGGGGTGTTTGGCAGCTCAAGCACAGACGATACCCAACCGGTAAACCCTAATTCTGCGTCGTCAGGAAAGACAAACTGGAGCGGGTTGAACGGGTCGGTCACATGATTGCCTGCTACGGATAGTTGATACGACTCGCGCGTGTCAGCGGGTAGCTTATAGGTTTTGTACCAGAGATCGGTCCCTGGCATGTGGATCATCGCTTCGCTGGCGCCCATCTTCCCGCTCAAATTGCTCACTACGGCGATGTTTTGGGCTTCGTCTGTTCCCCGCCAGAGAAACGTCACCAGCGAATGCTTATCGTCGCCGATCATTGGCTCGATCAAGGGGGCGCCTTGCTGGCTGACCTCTTGCCAGAAAGCATCCAGGGCAGCAGAGTTCCCCCCTATTACTGCCAGCTGTAAAGTCTCTAGCCTGGGGCTGATCGGAGGAAACTCAATTTCTGCCATTACGATCTCCTTTCGAAAAATTCATTGGTATTATATCGCTGATCAATATGCCGCCGGTTTATTAAAGCGTTAGGAGATTCCTCCCTCCCATCTGGAAGGGGACCAGGGGGGATGGGTGAGAAAGGTGGTTTACGAACATTTTCTCAATAATCTCATTGGTGGAGAGCTTCGCTCACGATACCAGCTTGACAAGCGCACAGCGCGACTTTACAATGCATCTGGAAGGATGTTGCCTTGCCTTCCTCTAAGGAGACCCTCATGAGCGATCCAATGCGCACCTGCGACCGCTGCGGCTCGGCGGTTCCCGCCGGGGCAGGAACCTGCCCTAATTGCGGCGCGCCTTTAGGCAGTCCACCGCCTCACTCTGAAGAAGCTGAGTACATCGTCACCGATGATCTTGGCTCTCTGGCGACGCGGCCGGCGATGAAAACCGACGCGCCCCCGCCTGCGGCGCCGCAAGCCGGCGTTGCGACGCCGGCAGTTTCCACTTCTGCGGCTGCGCTTCGAGCGCCGCAGAAGCGCAGTAGATGGTTTTGGATTCTTTTGGGTTGCTCGATCGTAGCGCTAATGATTTGCGCGGGTGTAATTTTGCTTGCGCTCAATCTTGTTTCTTATTAGCCAGTCGGCCCCAGATGGGGATATTTTATGAATGAGGCCTGATTGTCCGGCCTTTGGGTTGTATCCAACGAACAGGGATGTGAAAAGAGTGTAAATCGGATCTATAAGTTGCATTCAGGATTATTCACGAAGGTAACACTATGGAACTAAGCGCTGAGATTCACCAAAAATTGCTAGCATTTCAGAAGAACGAGATTACCGAACATAACATTTATAAGAACCTGGCAAATTTTGTCCGCCCACCGGAGAACCGGGAAGTGCTGCGTCAGATCGCTGAAGATGAACTGCGCCATTACCGCGGCTGGAAAAAGCTCACCGGCCAGGATGTGAACCCAAATCTTTTCCAGGTTTGGAAATACACCTGGATCAGTCGCATCTTCGGTTTTACCTTCGGCATAAAGCTGATGGAGCGCGGCGAAGAGAGCGCCCAGCACAACTACAACGAGCTGGTGGGCAAAGTGGAGGGTATTGAAGAATTCATCCACGATGAAAACGTGCATGAAGAGCGGCTGATCGGCATGTTGGACGAGGAGTTGCTGCAATATGCTGGATCGGTGGTGCTGGGTTTGAACGACGCCCTGGTGGAACTGACTGGCGCGCTAGCCGGATTGACCCTGGCGTTGCAGAATACCCAGCTCATCGCCCTTTCTGGCTCGATTACCGGCATCGCCGCCGCGCTCTCGATGGCTGCTTCGGAATATCTTTCCACCAAGTCCGAGCGCGACAGCCGCAAGAACCCGGTCAAAGCTGCCGTTTATACTGGCATCGCTTATATCATTACCGTGTTGACCTTGATTCTGCCCTATTTGATTTTCCATAACTACTTTGTCTGTTTAGCTCTGGCGTTGACCACCGCGGTGGTGATCATCGCCCTTTTCAACTACTATATCTCAGTGGCAAAAGACGAACCGTTTAAGGCGCGCTTTATTGAAATGGCGGGTCTGAGCCTCTCGGTGGCTGCGTTTAGCTTTCTGGTCGGCTTCTTATTGCGCAAGTTCCTGGGGATCGAAGTTTGATCTTTGAATATAAACCGCCGACCTTAAACTGTATCGTCGTTGCCAGGAAATGGTACGGATTTTATCCATTGGGCGATTTGATCAGCTAGCTGCTCACAAAGGTCGTACGCCTCTCCGCCGCGCTCACTTATCATCTGGAGGTTCTTCTCTCTGGAACAGGCGCTTGCTGAATTTGCGAAACGCCCACATCTTACCCAGCGTGAGCAGCGAAACCATGCCGCCCACGATCAAGGAGGCCGCCAGGATGCCGCTCACACTGCTCAGTGTCCATGTGAAATGCGCTTCGCGTTGACTGACCAGCAAGATCAGCCCACTGAACAGCAAGCTGGCGCTCAAACCGGAGATCAGCGCCGCCTGCGCTTTTTGGCGTAGCTCGGCCTTTTCCGCAAGCGCCAATTGATTGGCGGCGCGGTTGCTGCGGTAAAATAATATAAACCCACTCACTGCCAGGATCACGATCAGAGCGTAAGTCATCAATTCAATTATAATCTGCGCCCTGTTCAAAACTACGCCTTCTTGATAAGATTGCTTTCCGTGCAGGCTGACCTCGGCTATTCAGGCCGAGGTTATTGTTGGTTGATTAAGAATTGCAGGTAAATGGATGTTAACTGAAAGAACCGATCTTCGGAATATCGCTATTATTGCTCATGTGGATCATGGCAAAACCACCCTGGTGGATGGGCTGCTCAAACAGGCGCGCGTCTTTCGCGAAAACCAACTCGTCATTGAAAGGGTGATGGATTCCAACGAACTGGAGCGCGAACGCGGCATTACCATCCTGGCAAAGAACACCGCCATCGAAATTTGGGACGAACAGACTCAACAGCGGGTAAAGATCAACATCGTTGATACACCCGGCCACGCCGATTTCGGCGGCGAGGTGGAGCGGGTGATGAATATGGTGGATGGAGTACTGCTGTTAGTGGACGCCGCCGAAGGGCCCATGCCGCAGACACGCTTCGTGTTGAAGAAGGCGCTGGAGATGGGGCGACGCGCAATTGTGGTGATCAATAAGGTGGATCGCAAAGACGCTGAACCCAGTCGCGTGCTCAACCAGACCTTCGACCTGTTTATTGAACTGGGCGCTACAGAGGAACAGGCAGATTTCCCCGTCATTTACGCTAACGCAGTTACTGCTCAAGCAGGGCTGAGCGAAGAACTGGGGCCGGATTTGCAGCCGCTTTTTCAGGCAATTCTGCGTCATATCCCGCCACCACGCGTGGACGTGGACGCTCCTTTGCAAATGTTAGTTACCACACTGGGCTACGATGATTACCGCGGCGTGACCGCCGTTGGTCGCATCTTCGCCGGTAAGATCCAGGCTGGGCAGCCGCTGGCTCGGCTGACGCTGACCGGCGAGATGTTGCCAGAGCGCGCCCGCTACCTTTACGTGCATCAGGGGTTGAAGCGCGTGGAGGTGGATCAAGCCGAAGCGGGTGAAATCATCGCCCTGGCTGGATTGGAGGGCGTGGCAATCGGCGAGACGCTCGCCGATCCGCTCGATCCGCGTCCGTTGCCCGCTATTCGTGTAGAAGAGCCGACCGTGCGCATGACTTTCAGCGTCAACACCTCGCCGTTTGCCGGACGGGAGGGGCGCTGGAGCACATCGCGCAAACTGCGCGAGCGGCTATTCGATGAGCTGCGCTCAAATGTCTCTTTGCGCGTGGCAGAAACCGACAGTCCCGATGCTTTCCTCGTCTCCGGGCGCGGCGAACTGCACCTGGCGATCCTCATCGAGACCATGCGCCGCGAGGGCTATGAGTTTCAGGTCTCCCGTCCGGATGTCATCTTGCGCAGAGGCGAAGCTGGAGAGACGCTGGAGCCATTTGAAGAAGTCTATATCGAAACCGACGCTGAAACGGTAGGTGTGGTGGTGGAGATGCTGGGGGCGCGCCGCGCGCAGATGCTCGACATGCAGAATATGCCCGATAACAGCGTACATTTGAAGTTCCTCGCTCCCACCCGCGGATTGCTGGGTTTCCGCTATCAGTTCCTCACTGCGACGCGCGGCGCGGGCGTGATGCACACCCTGTTTCACGATTACCTGCCTATGGCTGGGGCGATCAACGGGCGCTCGAATGGTTCGCTGGTCTCTTGGGAAAACGGCGTGACCACCTCTTACGGCTTGAAAAACGCCGAAGAGCGCGGCGTTCTGTTCTACGAACCCGGTGTGGAGGTGTATGAAGGCATGGTGGTGGGCGAACACCAACGCCCTGGCGATCTGACTATCAACGTATGCAAGAAGAAACACCTTACGAATGTGCGTGCTGCCCGCGGGGAGATGGAAATCCGCCTTACCCCGCCGCGCAAGATGAGCTTAGATGAAGCCATCGAGTATCTGGCTGACGATGAGCTGCTGGAAGTGACCCCGCTCAATTACCGCATTCGCAAGCGCATTCTGGACACGGAAGCGCGCGGTCGCCTGACCAAGTTGGCGAAAGAGGAGCTGGCGCGCGCTTAGCCAGACGTCATCGCGAGAAGCCGCGTTTCCAGCGGCTCTTCAACGATCTGCCCTGCCTGTAAACCCACTCGATAGACTCTGGCATTTGGCCGCGAACTAATGCAAGCTGCAATCTCTTCATCAACAAAGTGAACCGCCGCTCCATCATCAGCGGCGAGGCCAGGGAGGATCTCATTTTGTGTTAACATGCGGTGATAAGAAGGTCGCCGGGCCGCTTCTCCATCGTAGTGAGGACAAAAGCTGCCAGACAAAAAGCCCAACGCCGGCAACATACGTAGATCGCCCGGCACCGAATCGGTGCTGCATTGCTCGAACCAACAATTGGCGCCTGCGCTGAGCCCGGCAAGGATCACGCCATTTTCATACGCTTTACGCAAAAAGCCATCCAGCCCCCATTCACGCCAGAGCGCCAACATGCTGCGGGTGTTGCCGCCGCCCACATAGACGATGTCTTTATCCAGGATGAATCCCTCCAGGTCGGCGGTGGGCAAACGAAAAAGAGACAAATACGATGGGCGACATTCCAACGTTGAAAAGGCTTCATAGAAACGCAAGATATCAGCCTCCAAGTCGCCGCTGGCGGTGGGAAGGTAACAAATCTTGGGGTTGGGTTTGGGCGATTGTTTCAAGATGTAGCGATCAAGCGCCAGGTTATCTCGCTCCATGGAAAAACCGCCTCCACCCATGGCAATAATTTGTCTGTTGGTCATGATAGTTCTATGTTCGTTTTTAGGTTTTCGAGGATTTTGGTTATCGTACGCTTTTACCGATGTCGGAAAGAAACTTATTCCAATGATGTGGGTGCGCGCTAGGAGCGGATCACCTGAATAGCAACGCCAATGTCAAGCTAAGCCCAGATATGGTCGGCAGTGACGGCGGCTAAGTTTTTCTGCTTCGCCAGTGCCAGAGATGCGCGGTCGCCTACTGAAAGCCCGTGGGAGTGGGTTGCGTGGTAGAGAAATCCGCTTTGCAGGTAGGGCATTCTATCATAATCTGACACCATCGGCCAGACTTGCCTTGCGCCTGCTTAATTGCTCTGGTAGGCCGACAGGCGATCCTTTCTTCGTGCTAGCTCGCTGGTGTAGCGCCGCCCAAGCGTGTGGGCATGCTCTCGCGCCCATTCGCTGAGCTTGGTCTTTTCGGTTGGCGCAGAGTCCACGTAGAGCAAATTGGCCATCAACCCGGCGATTTCTTCGCGCGTGATCAATACGTCGCCCACTAGATAGCCAATTGCCACACCGACCCAATAACCGACTTGGGGAGGCAACGAGATGATCGGGCGCTGTACGCCGATCAGGCGGCCGATGGTGTCAACAAGCTCGCGGTAGGTGAACGTTTCAGGACCGATGGCGTTGATGATCTGGTTTTCCTGAGCTGCGCCACATTCCACAGCCAGATCGGCAAGGTCTTCGACGTATATCGGTTGAAGCTTGTACTCTCCGTCGCCGAA
>DYGV01000011.1:39652-49059 GCA_020724505.1 Anaerolinea thermophila | reverse complement strand
GTTGGCTATTGGCGGCGGCGTGTTGGAAGCCATCTTGATGCGACCTGAGATCCGCCCTCACCTGTGGGATTGAAATGCGCCTGATGCATGCGCTGCGCCTCGATCCTCAAACTCGCCTGGCGCTGGTAGGCGCGGGCGGAAAGACCAGCGCGCTCTTCCGTCTGGCTAAAGAGTTTTTGGGTGGTGTTCTACGCGGCGCATCGCCTGGCGACCGTTGTGTGTTTTTGACGGCTACCACCCATCTGGCAGTTGAGCAGACGAGGCTGGCGGATCACTATTTCCCCATCCATTCATTCGAGGATCTGGAGGCAGCGGCGCGCCGGGAGCTTTCGGGTGTGGTTTTATTTACCGGTCCTCCAGTCGAAAATGAGCGCGTGGCGGGATTGGGCGAGCCGGCATTGGAACACCTGCTTGTCTTGGCGGAGGCGCGCCGGTTACCTCTGTTGGTTGAGGCGGACGGATCGCGGCGGCTCCCGCTCAAAGCTCCAGCTGACCACGAGCCGCAGATCCCTGCTTGGGCGCGAACCGTGGTGGTGGCGGCCGGTCTATCTGCATTGGGCAAACCGTTGACGGGGGAATGGGTGCATCGCCCAGAAATATTTGCCCGCCTTGCCGGGCAGTCGCCGGGGGAAATCATTACCCCCCAATGCATCGCAAATGTATTGGTCAATCCGCAAGGTGGGCTGAAAGGTATTCCTTTCGGCGCGCGGCGCATTGCTTTATTGAATCAGGCGGACACCTTAGAGCGCCAGGCGACCGCCGGACAGATCGCTCTGAGTTTACTGGACGCCTTTCACGCCGTGGCGATCGCGGCTTTGTCGCCGCCGACGAGAGGAGCAAGTACACCTGAGACGGAGGAGAGCGAAGTCCAAGCGGTGTACGAGCCGATCGCTGGAGTTGTGCTGGCAGCCGGGGCTTCCAGCCGTTTGGGGCGGCCAAAGCAACTTTTACCCTGGCGGGGCGAGCCATTCGTTCGGCATGTGGCGCAAACGGCGTTACAGGCGGGTCTCTCGCCAGTGATCGTGGTGACGGGCTTTGCAGCGGATGAAACAGCGTCGGCGGTGCGGGGTTTGCCGGTATCGTTGGTGTTTAATCCATCCTGGCAGGATGGTCAGGGGACTTCAGTTGCGGCTGGAGTGAGGGCGTTGCCTGAGCAGACTGGCGGGGCAGTGTTTTTATTAGCCGATCAACCGCAGATTCCGGCGGAACTTGTCACCAGCCTGGTAGAATTGCACGCTAAAACGCTGGCGCCTATCCTGGCGCCATTAGTGCAAGGTCAGCGGGGCAACCCGGTGGTGTTCGATCGGCTTACGTTCGATGACCTTCGCTCATTAAGCGGCGAGGCAGGCGGGAGGTTGTTGTTCTCTAAATATGAGGTGACATGGCTGCCGTGGCTGGATGGCAGCATTCTCCTGGACGTAGATACCGAAGAAGATTATCAACGTCTGCTGGAGTGGGGGGCGTAAGCTGCTTATGATGGAGATCGAAAGTATCGCGGCGATTATCTTAGCGGCAGGGCGATCCAGCCGTATGGGGCAATTTAAGATGGATTTGCCCTGGGGTCAAACCACCGTAATTGGGCAAGTGGTGCAGGTATTTGTCCAGGCCGGGGTGAGCGAGATCGTTGTGGTCACTGGCTGGGCGCGTCAACGGGTGGAGGCGGCGGTGCATGGATTGCCGGCGCGCTGTGTTCACAATCCTCGTTACGCTGAGGATTACATGATCCTTTCTTTGCAGGCCGGATTGAGATCTCTTTCAAGCCACGCCTCTGCCGCTCTGATTGCCCTGGGCGACCAGCCGCAAATCCAACCGGATATTGTCCGCCGGGTGATCGAAGTCTATTATCAACATCGTGCGTTGATCGTCGCGCCGAGCTATCAATTGCGCCGCGGCCATCCATGGTTGATTGACCGCCGCAAGTGGTCGGATGTATTGAATCTACAACCGCCCGATACGCCGCGGGATTTCTTGAATGCTCATCAAAAAGAGATTGAGTATGCGCCAGTGGAGAACGATTCGGTGTTGCGCGATCTGGATACGCCGGAAGATTATCAGCGCGAACGTCCCAATCCAGGATAGTTTGGCTTCTTTCGGAGTAAAATATAAAGCATACAGTTTTCTGGTATGATGAGGTTTAGTTGCAGCGGGATTTTGTAACGTATGCGACGCCTTCGACTGCAATAATGAGTTCTGTTGCAATTACTTGGAGCGCACGCTAGATGGGTTCAGGAAAGAGTATTGTTATTGTAGAAGATGAACCTGACACTGCCGAGATGTTCGCCGAAATGGCGCGGTTGATTGGCTATAAGGTCATGAAGTCGTTGGGCGGGGTACGGGCTATTCATTTGATTTCGGAAACGAAACCGGACGCTGTTATTCTGGATATCATGATGCCGGATCTATCTGGCCTGGAAGTGCTGCGTTACATTCGCCGCGACCCTCGTTTGGCGCAGGTGCCGGTGATCATTGTGTCGGCGAAAGGTCTGCCTTCAGATATTCAAAGCGGTTTAGAGGCAGGCGCGGCGATCTATCTGACCAAGCCTGTGGCCTTCAACGATTTCAAGGTCGCCCTTCAAAAAGTCGCTGGATTGCCTGCCTGAGTTGTCTGGTTTATGAGTGTCATTCGCGCCTTTATTGCCATCAACTTATCGGAAGAAATTCTGCGTGGTTTGAGCCAGACGCTGGCGGAACTCAAAAAGCGGATGCCAGGCATCCCCGTGCGCTGGGTGCCGGTGGAAAATATCCATCTTACGTTGAAATTTCTGGGGGATGTCTCCATTGCTAATCTGGAATTGCTTACGAAAATCCTGCGCGCCGAGGCGGCGCGTCAATCTCCCTTTGAACTGAGTGTGGGCGGCTTAGGGGCTTTCCCATCGGCTCGCCGGCCGCGGGTGATTTGGGTGGGCGTGGAAGCGCCGGCGGAATTGGGCGTTTTTCAGCGCAGCGTCGAAACAGAGATGGCGCGCCTGGGTTATCCTCCCGAAGATCGCCCATTCTCTCCTCATTTGACGCTGGGCAGGGTTTTGCGCAACGCTAACTCGGAGGACATTCGCCAAATCGGCAATGTCATCGAAGGGTATAAAGTCGGATTCCTGGGCGCCACCCGTGTTCGGGCGGTGCATCTCTTTCGCAGCGATCTTAAGCCGGGCGGCGCAGTGTATACGCGCATCTTCAGCGCCAACCTGGGCGATATGTCTTCTTAAACTATTCTCAAACTATTCTCAGCACGTTCAAGGCGAGGTGAACCCTGGATACGATGGAGCTTGCTCGAAACATTGTGAATTATTTAGAGGAAAAAAAGGGGGAAAACATCCTGCTGCTCGATATTCATGAATTGGCGGATTTTGCAGAATATTTTGTCATTTGCTCTGGCACAAGCGACCGAATGCTGCGGGCGCTGGCGGATGAAGTTCAGGAAGAAGTGCGCCTGCACTATCAATTGAAAGGCCGGCTGGAAGGGGAACCTCAGGATGGCTGGATGTTGATTGATTACGGCGATGTGGTGGTGCATCTGCTCTCCCCTGAACGGCGGAATTATTACCGCCTGGAAGAATTGTGGGTAAAGGGTAAAGTGCTGCTGCGGGTGCAATAAATGGAAAAGTCGTTTCAAGATTACTACCCTGAACAGCTCAGTTATTGTTATGGTTGCGGCCGTTTGAACGAACATGGTCTGCAAATAAAAAGTTACTGGGATGGTGATGAAACCGTGAGCGTTTTTCAGCCACGGCCTTATCATATTGCCATCCCAGGGTATGTCTATGGCGGTCTGATCGCCTCGTTGATAGATTGTCACGGCACTGGCACAGCCGCCGCGGCTGCCTATCGCGCCGAGGGCCGAAGCATGGATAGCGAGCCTCCACTGCGCTTTCTTACCGCGTCGCTGCATGTAGATTACTTGAAACCAACGCCCTTAGGTCCGCCGTTGCAGACGCGCGGTAAAGTGGTGGAGGTGAAGGGTCGAAAGGTGGTGGTGGAGATTACCCTGAGCGTGGAAGGCGAGGTAACCGCTCGGGGTCGGGTGGTTGCGGTACAAGTTCCGCAACAATTGCTGGATCAGTTAGCCAAAGCATAGGATCACGGAATCTCGATCAGGCCGATCTCCGTATTGTTTACCAGCACTGTATATTTCCCTGCGGGTAAATGATCCAATTTTACGCTGGCTTGAAACGAGGAAAGGACCTGGGCGCAGATCGCGGTTGGATCTACCAGTGAATAAACCTCGACAAGGATGCGGTTTTGCGCGTCTGGCGGTCGAATATCCACACGCAATTGGTGGCAGGGGGTGGGCAGCGCGCCCTCCAGCTCGAGCAGATATTGAGGCGGAAAGCTCTCCAAGACCAGAAATTGATGTTTGTTGACGAACGCTTCGCCGCGAGTCAAAGCTTCATCGCCGGGGCGCGGTTGCCAGGGGGAGGTTTGCCCATCATCGGGAGCAGGGTAAACCGGCGGTTCCGATAAAATGGGATAAGAATTGACGGGCTGCATGGGCGGATAAGGCGGGGGATAGGTAATGCGGGGATTGGAGCCAGGCGCTCCTATCCATCTGCCCATGGTGGAACAAGAGGCAAGTAAAACGATCAAAACCAGATAGATTGTTGTGCGAATCAAAATTTTTACGGGCATATTGCGACCTCCATCCGTCAGCCTATCTCGGCTGTGGGTCAAACCACAGACGCTGCAAGACATCAATGGGTTCCCGAGCGCTCCATTGTCCCCATTCAGCGATGATCGCCAATGGAGTGGCATTCATGCCATAGAGCACACTTTTGAGGTTGATTTATCCCTTGACCACCGCCACCGGGCGCAACCGGGCGACTTTGCGGGCAATTTCTGCTCCCGCGACGGTTTCAACCACCGCATCTACATCCTTGTACGCCTGCGGCGCTTCTTCTGCCAGGCCGGCCATTGAACCGGCGCGCACACGAATCCCATCTGCTTCCAGTTCTTGCCGCAACGCCTCACCGCGCACCTGTTTCTTCGCCTGCTGACGGCTCATCACCCGGCCTGCGCCGTGGCAGCTTGAGCCAAAGGCGCGTTGCATACTGCTTTCTGTGCCTACCAACACCCAAGAGGCTGTGCCCATGCTGCCCGGCACCAACACCGGTTGCCCAATGCGCCGATATTCATCCGGCAGCTCCGGCGAGCCCGGCCCGAAAGCGCGAGTAGCGCCTTTGCGATGCACACAAACTTTGATTTCCTGCCCGTCAATGACGTGCGTCTCGATCTTGCCCATGTTATGGGCAATGTCATAAACCTGACGCAGCCGCCAGTCTTTGACTTTGCCAGCGAAAACCTGTTCGAATGCAATACGGGCGTTATGCGCCAGCATTTGCCGATTGGCAAATGCGTAATTCGCCGCGCTGCGCATGGCAGCAAGATAGTTCTGCCCTTCTGGCGAGTTCAGCGGAGCGCAGACCAATTCTCGGTCGGGGAGATGAATTCCATAACGTTTCACTGCGCCCTGAAATTCACGTACATAATCTGTGCAGATCTGATGTCCGAAGCCGCGCGGGCCGCAATGAATTTGTAACGCCAGCGCGCCTTCTTCAAGCCCCATGACCCGCGCCGCTTCCGCGTCAAAGATTTGTTCGACAACATCCACTTCAATGAAGTGGTTGCCAGCGCCTAATGTGCCCAGTTGTGGGCGACCGCGCTCCTTTGCATGGGGGCTGACTTTGGATGGATCGGCTCCTTCCAGGCAGCCGCCTTCTTCGGTGCGCAGCAAGTCCATTTCAGTCGCGTACCCTTGTTTGAGTGTCCAGCGCGCCCCTTCCCGGCAAACCTGATCCAACTCTTTTTCGCTCATTCGCAAAGCACCCTTTTCACCAACGCCACTGGGGCAATAATGATCGAGCGCCACAGCTAAATCGCCTAATAATGGTTTTGCTGCTTCGTATTCAATCGAAGTCGCCAGCAGACGCACACCGCAGTTGATGTCGTAGCCGATGGCGCCAGGCGAGATGACGCCCTCTGGGTAGCGAGTGGCAGCCACGCCTCCGATTGGGAAGCCGTATCCCTGATGCATATCGGGCATGACCACCACGCGCCCTACCAAACCAGGCAGGGTAGCGGCGTTCACTGCCTGCTCCAGAGATTTATCATCCATGACTTTTTCTAACAACCGACGCGTGGCAAAGATGCGCACCGGCACACGCATATCTTGACGAAAGGTCTGTGGAATTTCCCACTCATAATCGCTAATGCGCTTCAAATCTTGAATGGCGATCATGTTTCACCTCCTCATTGAACGCGCTTGAATTCATACATCAAAAACGATATTTGCCCGCAGGAGATTGTTTTCAGCGCGGATGCTGAGATTATGATAGGTAACTGCCTTAATCTCTTTGTCCAGTTTTATAATCGGAGCACCGTTCAACTCGGCGTGCAACGTCAGGTTATTGATTTCGATTTTGATCTGGTCAAAGGCTAATCCTTCCGTTTCGCCGATATACAGCAATTCAGAAAGGAACGTCACCAATAGCCCTTCTGGGTCGCTTGCCTCTAAGTCAATCTGTCGCTGAAGGCGCGGCTGATCTGCTAGTTGGACGCCTGATAGGGCGTACATGCCGTGCGCAGCCTGACACAGCAACTCAGCCAATGTGGGCGCCCAAACTTCCAATTCCCAGTCCGCTGTGTGTGCGACTTCGCGATAGCCTGAGAGATATGTTTCCATAACATTTAGTATATCGTAAGTTTCCCCCTTTTTGTTCCGGTGCGTTGGCTTTTATGGCCGCACGGGCCACTCCGGCGCACCTCATTCAGGACATTGGATCGAGATGTAATCCAGGCGTTGCAGCGCCCGCTCATGCAAATCGGGTTCGTCTGCCTCGCCGCCGATCCACGCCGCGCTGGGCGCCCCGTAGCGATCCAGTATGCAAAGCAAGAGCTTGTCCTGGATATCGAATTCAATCAGTTGATTGTATTTCCTGCGGGCGCTGCCAGCGGGATTGAGGAGCAGGCGGATGTTTGGCGCTGCGCTGAAAGATGGCGATTCACTCTGAGGCAGGATGATGATGATTTCACAATCCAGCGCCTGAAAGCGGCTGGCAAGTTCAGAGAAGTGCTGAATGGCCTGCCAACAAGCCGGACAGGAGGAGGCATGGGCGAAAAAGATGACCTGATTTGCAACTCCTTTGAGGTTGTGTGAATCGAAGCAATCGCCGCGTGCGTCTGTCAGACGCAATGTGGGCGCAGACGGTTCACCGGTTTCGTAGCGGATCCAGGTCACGGGTTTTGAGTGGATGCGAACTGCGCATCGAGATTGTGAACGCTCAGGTTCAAGCTAATAAAAGTCGGTCTACGGCAGCAGTCAATTGTGCCAGGTTGCCGGCCTGTAAGACGACATCGCAATTCGGCGCGTATTTGAGCATATCGCTGTCGCCGCTGCCCCAGAGCATTGGCGCTTCCGGGTTGATCCAGATTGTGCGCCGGCAACGGCGCGCCAGAGCGCGGAAAACATCCAGGCGTGGGTCGTTGTAATTATTGCGCCCATCGCCTACCAGGATGAAAGTCGTGCGGCTGTCAATTGCATCCAGATAACGGCGCTGAAAATCCGCCAGGCTGTTGCCAAGGTCGGTGTTATAGTAACCGGCGGGCATGCGTTCGAGCACCTGAGCCACCGCAGCATGAACCTCTTTACCGGTAAAATCTGGAGAAATGTACTCCAGGCGATTGATGAAAGCAAAGGCGTAGGTTTTGCTGATCAAATCCTGCATGTGGTATAGCAGGCTGAGCATCAATTCAGAACAGTAGCGCATGGAGGTGCTGACGTCGCAGAGGATGACCAATTTGGGTTTGAGCGTGCGCTCGCGATGTTTCAGTTCTATCGGTACATTGCCATGCTTGAGATTGGCGCGGATCGTCGCCTTGGCGTCCAATTGACCGGATTTGGCGCGCTTCTGGCGTAAAGCCACGCGCGTTTTCAGCGCATTAGCTAATCGTTGCACCTCTTTGCGCAGCCGTTCCATATCCCGGTCGGATAGGGCATTGAAAGGCCGATTCAGCAACGAATCAATGCTATCTTCGGGGGGGCGTTCGCTCATATTTTCTGCGATGCGCTGCCCGGCGTATTGGCGCAGTTGATCTTCTAGGGCGCGTTGGTTTGCTTGCATCAGTTGGATGAGCTGTTCGGCGCGCTGCTTATCCATGCCCATTTGAGCCAGGGTTTCCGCCAGTTCTTTCAACGCCTCCTGAACTTCTTTAAAGCGCAGGGCTTTTTTCATCCGCTGAACCATCCACTCTCGATAGTGCAGGTTATCCATTTGCGAGAGGCCGACCATTTTGCCCAGCCGCTCCAGTTCGTCTTGAGAAAGCTGCTCCCCTTTGAGCAGTTTTTCCATCATTTTGCGCAATTGATCGCTGAATTGGCGCAACGCTTCGGCGAGCATTTGTGCTTCTTCAGGCGTTAGATCCTCCGAAGGATTGGTCATGGGTGGATTTTCGCTGCTGCTGAAGAAGATCGGGAATAGTTCTTCGAAGATGGATAGGTTATTAGCGTCTTTGATGAGCGTGGTTTGCAGGCTAAGGCGAAAGATTTCGCGGTCTTTTATCCCCATGCTGTTAATCGCCTGGAAGGCGTCAGCGCTTTCTGCCAGGCTGATGCGCACACCTGCGGCGCGTAGGGCGGCAATAAATTTGACGATCCTCTCTTCCATACCTGTAAGTCTCCTGTACAACCGCCCGCCAATGACGCGGCGAAAAAGCTACCCAAACGAAAGAGTTCTAATTGCGCCAGGTTGAGGCGCGCGGATCCACATCTTCGCCAGCGCGTCCACCGCCGGAAGGGCGCTGCAGCCAACGCCTGGCGCGTTGTAGATCGCTTTCATGCTTGAGCAGAATGCTCAGGGTGGTTTCCAGGGTGGGCAGATCCAAATTGCGCGCGTTCAGCGAGACCAGAGCCTTTGCCCAATCTATTGTTTCGCTGATGCTGGGCGATTTACGTAAATCCATCGAACGCAGACTGTGCACCAGTTCGACCGCCTGGCGCGCCAGTTTAGGCGATAGCTCTGGCACTTTCAGGCGCACCACTGCCATCTCTTGTTCGATGGTGGGATAGTCAATAAAAAGGTACAGACAGCGGCGTTTGAGGGCTTCGCTCAGTTCGCGTGTATTGTTGCTGGTAAGCACCACCAATGGACGATGGACCGCCGTCAGCGTGCCCAGTTCGGGGACGCTGACTTGAAAGTCGCTCAAAACCTCCAATAGAAATGCCTCAAATTCCGCGTCAGCGCGGTCTATCTCGTCAATGAGCAGCACAGTAGGTTGCTCGCTCAAGATTGCTTTGAGCAGCGGCCTCTGTAACAAAAAGCGCATGGAGAAAAAGACATCTTCTTCGGCGGCGAGTTTGTCGGCGGCTTCGGAGAGCGAGGCAGCTTTGCCAAGTGTATCGTTCAGTTTGTCGCGCAGGA
>DYGV01000011.1:15377-39642 GCA_020724505.1 Anaerolinea thermophila | reverse complement strand
CAGCGGCGGTCAGATTTTCTGCTCCGGATAGCGTCTCTTGAAGTTTATCGCGCAACAATTGGGTATAAAGCAGTTGCTTGGCATACTCCCATTCGTAGAGGGCTTTGGTCTCATCCAGCCCTTCGTAGCATTGCAGGCGGATCAGCTCTCGACCAGTCGCCAGGGCAATGGCTTTGGCAAGCTCCGTTTTACCAACCCCGGCTGGACCTTCGGTCAGCAGAGGCTTACCTAGCTCCTGGCATAAATACATAATCGTAGCGATTTCGTCACTGGCGATATAGAGTTGTTCACCCAGCGCAGCTTTTAGCTCTGCTGGCGAATCGAAGCGGCGGCAGTTATTCATTCATGCTCCTCTCGGCAGGTTGGGGCTTCCAATCTGGAGCGGCGCGCAGCAACTCTTTCTGCGAAACTCGGTTAACTCGCCGGCAGTGAGGGCATGCGGCGTCATAGTGGCTTAAATTTTCTGCTGTTATCTGGTCTAGCGCGGCGTGGACGGCAGCTTTATTCAGCGCATAGGGTTTATGACAGTGATAGCAAAGGATTTGCATTGCAATTCTCCTAAACTGTTTCTCAAAGGGTGTGCATTCTGGCAATTCCAGAACCCTGAAAGTATTATACATCGTAATTTGGACTAGTCCAGGTTATAATCTGCTGCGGCATCTATTACTTCTTTGCTATTAATAATCTGAAACGTTCTGCAAACACTCCATTAAACTCTCATAGGAGAATGTTGCGATGAGAAGCTTCTATACTGGCAAGGGAGATGACGGCTACACCGGTAGATTAGGGGAGGGCCGCATCCCAAAATATCATCCTGTTACCGAGGCAGTGGGCGCGGTGGATGAGGCGACCGCCGCTTTAGGGATGGCACGCGCATCGGCCCAAGATGAGGCGATTCTGCCGATTTTATCAACCATTCAGCGTGAATTGTATCGTCTGATGACGGAAATATCTGCCACGCCAGAAAACGCCGCCCGCTTCAGGAAAATTGATGCGAGCCGCGTCGCCTGGCTGGAGGAGCAAACGGATTTTTTCACCAGCCAGGTGGAAATGCCGCGCGATTTTATTTTGCCGGGCGATTCTCCTGGCGGCGCTGCGCTGGCTTTTGCTCGCACAGTTGTCCGCCGGGCGGAGCGCAATGTGGCTCGTTTGTGGCATGAGAAACAACTGGAAAACGCAGATGTGTTGCGTTATCTTAATCGGTTATCCTCATTGTGCTTTGCGATGGAGTTATACGAGAATCATGCTTGGGGGAAAACCACGCCAACTCTGGCGAAGCAAGGTTGAAATCTCTTGTGGAAAGAACTTTCGGGGCCAGGAGAAGCTCCTGACCCCGTGAGCGCTCTATTTGCTCGAATGTCTCAAGGCATTAGTTACCGGCGCTAGCTACCTGCACGGCTTGCAGGATTTGCTCATACGTAGGCACTTTGCCTGGCGAGACCTCAACCCCGTTGACGAACACGCTGGGGGTGCCTTGCACGCCCATCTGAATGCCTAAGGCGAGGCTTTCATCAATCCGCGGTTGAGGAATCTTTTGGTTATAGCAGGCGTTGAACTGGTTCATATCCAGCTTGAGCGATTCGGCGAAGGCGATCAGTCGTTCATCGCTAAATTCTCCAGCGATGCTTTTCTGATTTTCGAACAGGATCTCTTTATAGTCCCAATAGCGGTTCTGCTCGGCGGCGCATTCTGCAGCCAGCGCGGCGCGGTCGGAATCCTTCGTGGATGCGTTGTCATCTAGGAAGGGGAATTGGTGATGAATGTAATATACCTGTCCCGTTTCGACCAGGTTCTTAATTACATCCGGTTCAACGCTCTGGGTGTAAATCTTACAGGCGCTGCATTTGAAATCTTCGAAGACCTCGATCTTCACTTTAGCGTTTGGATTTCCCAGCCGCGCGCCGTCGGCGGTTGGGTAAGCCTGAGGGGTAATGCGAACAAATTCCCCAGCCGGGTTCATCGCCGACTGAATCGTGGGGACAATTACCAACCCAATTAATGCTGCTGCAATGAGTAAAACCGCGCCGATCACAATAATACGCTGCTGACGCTCTTTTCTACGCAGTTCTTCTTTACGCGCCTGACGTTTACTCAGGTTTTCTTTCTTGTCACTCATGGTCTGCTCCAGACATACGAGGTTCTTATAGAATGTGCGCCGAATTTTGCCATGATGGGGATGATTTGTCCAGGGAGAATGATTAATCTATGCTTTGTCTTTCAATCCAGTATCTGCTCAGCTAAACCTCCCGCAGGTTATCAACCAGCAAATCTTGGCGATCCCAAATGACCTAAGCGGTAGACTTTCATGCCATGCAACCTGCGGGAGGGTGAACGGTTACTCTATCAGATTAGATCGCTGTTGATAATCTGACCACTGGTTATCTAGCCAGGCTATGACATACGCGAGCACTTGGTCTTTCTCCGGTTCGTTGTGCGTTTCATGATAAAAGCCTTCCCAGAGTTTTAACGTGCAAGGCGAATGGACAAGCGAAGCAAATTCCTGGCTGCCGCGCGGGTAGGCAATTCGGTCATGGTCGCCATGCATCAGCAAAAGCGGGAGATGAAATTCGTGAGCATGTTCGAATACATACTGGATTGCCTCCAACGCGCTGCGTGCCAGTCCCAAGGTGGCATGTTTTTCAACCAGCGGATCGTTGATATAAGCCTTGACGACCTGCGGATCGCGACTGAGTTGAGCGGGATCCAAGCCTGTTGGGATACTCAACTTCGGCAGAAAGGGAGACAACCATCTAGTAAGCGCAATCTTGAATTTTTGTTCCTCCAATGCCGTTCGCAGCCCGGCGCTGGTTGCGATCACCCCAGCCAATGCCGGTTTGCGGCTCAAGATGTAATATAAAACCACAATGCCGCCCAGGCTATGACCGTATAAAAAGCGCGGCTTGCCTGGATACATTTGCTCTGCCTCTCGCAGCAAGCAGTCAAGACTCTCCAGAAAGATCGAACTGGAGGGAATATGTCCGCGCATTCCGCCAGAGCGCCCATGTCCATGATGGTCGAAAGCCAGCACTGCATAACCAGCCCGGTTGAGCGCGGCTGCCACATGGGTGTAACGACTGCTGTGTTCATTCAATCCGTGGACCAGACAAACCACGGCTTTGGCATCCGTTTCCGGTTGCCAGCCTTGCGCGTAAAGTTCGACGCCGTTCTTTAATCGCCAGCGCGTTTCGAAATGATCCATAGCGACGATTCTTTGCCTTTAGCGATTCAAATCAAATTGATAAACCGGATATTCTTCGCCGGTCAATTCGAACCCCGCGCGTTGATAGAGCGCCAAAGACGCATGGTTGTCTTTTTGGGTATTGACCGTGACCGTACGCGCCCCGCGACGCACAAATTGGGTGAGAAGGTCATTCAACAGGCTATGACCTACGCCGCGCCCTTGGTATTTTGGTTCGACTGCCAGGCGCGCCAGATGCCCGCCCAGAGGTGTGGCAGTGCTGATTTGATACCCCGCCAGGTTGCCATCAATTTCAGCTACGGCAGCGATGGTTGCCTGTCTGAAAGCCAGTTCGAGATAGGCATGCGAATTTTGCCAGATGGGCGGGAAAGCGGCTTCGTCTATCTTCTGTACGTGAGCCAGATCATCCAGAGTCATTGGCCGAATATTCACCGCCGGCGTTGTTGGCAACGCAGAAAGGCGATCGCTTTCCCAGGAGAGCATGACAATGCTATGCGTTTGTTCAAAGCCACCACTAGCGAGTAATTCGTTGAACCAATTTTGCATGGGAATTGCCGCTGCCCAGCGCGCAGGATGGTAATGAAGCAGCTCTGTCAACGCTTCTTCCCAGAGATTCCGCCATGCTAATTGTAATGAGGCGTGTGAGGACGCGGCAAACAGTCGTATCCATGCAACTTGCGGCGGATCAGGCGGGCAAGCCAGGACACCTGTAATGGCGTTGTTTTGCTCCATCACCAAAAATGGGTCATTTCCAAACCAATCCAATGGAGGCCGATAATCCAGGTGACGATGAACATAGGTTTCGAAGTGGATCAGGTTGGCAAGTTTTTGCAGATCTTTGGCGGTCGCCTGGCGTACTTTGGGTCTCGTTTGAAGCAACATGGGCTTACCGATAACCGTTCAGATTCTTCTACGCGTGATCATCTCGATTGGAATGTTCAATAATCTTTTGAGGAAAGATTGCTTTGGCGTAGGTCGTCGCACCCCCTCTAAACCGGCTTGCATGGAAGCCAAAGCCTGTAACTGCCGTCCGATGTTGAATTGGAGGATAGAGAGAGATTGCATGGTTTGAGCGCGCAACTGATCTTCCCCGGCTTGTTGCAGAATATCCGCCGATTGTTGGTAATCCTGGATGGCCTCTTCGTATCGCTCCAGCGCCTCTAATGCGGCGGCGCGGTTGCTCAGCGCCATTCCCTGCCGGCGCAGATCGCCAGCCTGGGCGAAAATTTCTGCAGTGCCTTCCACCGCTGCTAGCGCGCTTTCGCCCTCGCCAGCCCGGAGGTAGGCGACACTGCAATTGTTTGCCATTTCTGCTGCCGTCAGCGAATCTCCGGCAGCTTGATAGGCGACGCGGGCAGCCTCGAAGGCGTGCGCTGCGTCTAGAAAGTCGCCGCGTTGGTATGCGGCTCGGCCTTCTTGCGCTAATTTTTCGGGAGATGTAGTCTGAGCCATCAGTAAGTAATCTCCAACAACCCCTCTGCTACTGCGCGTAAGCGCTCCACCGACATATCGCTCAGCCGTTTTGCCAGATCCAGGTAGGGGCGGTGAGAGGGATTACTGACAAAGACCTGCAAGTCCAGCGGTAATTCCAGGAAGTTTTTCAAGGCGCGTTGCCGCAGATTCCATTCACCGACCGGCCCGTTCTTATCTTGAAATTCGCGGATCGAACGCTGCAAGATAACACACAGTTCTTCTAATTCTGGCAAAGGCGTTGCTTCTTGTCCTAATTCGTATGCCTGTAAACGCTCCACGTCTATCTGCGCTTTATTGGCCAGCTCTTCCAGCGAAAGCCCCATCTCTTGCCGCGCCTGTCGTAGCAGAACGCCGATCATGCGGTGGCGTAGGCGCAACAATTGCTCAACTTGCGCAAGCGGTTGATGGTGATCTACAGTGGAGTGAGTTTCCGGTTGCCAGAAATGATCCAGAGGTACATCCAGGCTATAAGCCAGGGCTTCCAGCTCTGGCAGAGAGATCATTTGATCACCGGTTTCGTAGGCTTCAAGGCGTTCGGCAGTCGCGCCAATCGCCTGAGCGCATTCCTGGAGAGAAAGGTTACGCGCCTGACGCGCCTCACGGATCAGCGCTCCAATTGTTTTTGCCCGCAACTTCAAGTCGTCAGGGTTTTTAGCCATAGGCGTATCCTTGTGGTTGGAAGTCGTTTGCGTCAGGTTAGCATTGCTTCAGGAAGATAAATTATACCTCTTATCTTGTACGGCTTGGGCGGCGACCCTGGGCCAGCATATCGGCAATGTTAACGCCAAAGACTTCGGGACGCAGCTTGAAACCGGCAGCTTCCAACCGAGTGGAAAACAGCGGCCGGATGCCGGTAGGTTTTAGTTCGCCTAATACCTTTCCATCGGTGCTAACACCGGTTTGTTCGAATTTGAAAATGTCTGTCAAGACGATCGTATCGCCTTCCATACCGGCTAGCTCTGTGATTTGAGTAACCTTGCGAGTTCCATCGCGCAGACGTGTTTGTTGCACAATCAGATCCACTGCCGAAGCAATCTGCTCGCGCACCACGCGGATGGGGAGTTCAATGCCTGCCATCAGGCTCATGGTTTCCAAGCGAGAAATGGCGTCGCGTGGGCTGTTGGCGTGCAATGTGGTCAGTGAGCCGTCGTGGCCGGTATTCATAGCCTGGAGCATATCCAACGCCTCGCCACCGCGCACCTCACCGACGACAATGCGCTCGGGGCGCATGCGCAGCGCGTTGCGCACCAGATCGCGGATGGTCACGCCGCCGCTGCCGTCTGCCCGGGGAGGCTGTGCCTCTAGGCGAACGACGTGATCTTGTTGCAGTTGAAGCTCCGCCGCATCTTCTATGGTGACGATCCTCTCGTCGGCGGGGATAAAGCTGGATAGGATGTTGAGTAACGTTGTCTTGCCAGAACCTGTGCCGCCGGAAATAATGATGTTTAGCCTGGCGACCACGCAGGCTTGCAGGAATTCTGCCATGCTCTCGGTCAGTGAGCCAAAATCCACCAATTGCTGAATCGTCAGGCGTTCTTTTTTGAACTTGCGGATCGTAATGGAAGGCCCATCAATGGCTGCCGGCGGGATCACTGCGTTCACGCGGGATCCATCTGGCAGGCGGGCGTCCACCATCGGGTGATCCGCATCAATACGCCGCCCCAGGGGGCTGACGATGCGTTCGATCACGCGCACAATATGATCGTTGTTTTCGAAGACGATGTCGGTTTTTATAACCTTTCCTTTGTGTTCGACATAGACATTTTTCGGCCCGTTGACCATAATCTCGTCAATTTCGGGATCGTCTAACAAAGGCTGTATTGGGCCATAGCCGGCCAATTCGTCCAGCACCTCGCGGAAGAGTTTCTCGCGTGTATCCTCAGGAAGTTGTAAGCCGGTGCGAGTGTAAATTTGCGCCAGACTCTGCAACGCCATTTGGCGCCGTTGATCGGGAAGGTATTTGTCGGATTCAAACCCCTTTTGCAAAGCGCCGATCAGGAAATTTTTAACTTTAGCCAGATCAACCACCTGTCCGCGAGAGACCGGCTGTGAAGGAGGACGGGTAGGAAGGCTCAAGCTTCACCTCCGCTGGACTTTTTCTTCGCCTCGGACCGCACGATCTGATCTTGGGGCAGCAGCCAGATGATATGTTCGCGGTGCACAGCCATAAAATCGCAACGATAAAGTTCTTCATTTGCGGCGTTGTAAATAGTAGCCTCGGTAACCGCAAAAAACGGTTCAGCTTGATTAATCTCATCCTTCAGGCGCTGCCCCGGTCGGACGTGAATGTTCCCGTGGATTTGATGGGTAGGCGTCTGGATGATGACCGGAACCGCCTCTTTCGAGACGACTTCGGTAAAAAATTTGCCTTTTTCGTCAAAGCGGATGCTCATGTTCACATTCCTCGCAGACAATTCCAGCTATAGCGGCGGCATGGTGTAGCCCAGCCCAGAGCGGGTGAGAATATGCTGGGGGTTCTTTACGTCGTGTTCCAGTTTTTGGCGCAGACGCGAGATGCTTACCCATAAGATTTCCTTGTCGTCACGATATTCTGGTCCCCAAACATCGGTGAGCAGTTGTTCGGAGGTCAGGACTGCACCGACGTTATGCGCAAACTGTAGCAGCAGCCGATATTCGGTGGCTGAAAGATAAACGATCTTGTCGTCTTTGAATACCTCGGCGCGAGCAAAGTCAATGCGCAGGTTGCCGTGATGAAACACGGACTGTTGAAAGGCGCTGCCTGAGGATTGCGCACGTCGTAAAACTGCCCTCACTCGCGCCAACAGTTCGGTGGCTGAAAAGGGCTTGACGATGTAATCGTCTGCGCCCAAATCCAACCCGCGCACCCGGTCGTGTTCACTGCCGCGCGCGGTGACGATGATAATGGGTACATTCGAGAACTCTCGAATTCGTTCGCAAGCGGCAAACCCATCCAAGACGGGCATCATGACATCCAACAACACCAAATCTGGATGCCTCTCTACCACCAGGTCAACCGCTTCCTGTCCATTGGTGGCTTTCAGCACTTGAAAACCTTCTGTGATGAGGTTCGCTTCCATCAATCGCAGATAACGGGGTTCGTCGTCAACAATCAGGATTGTACTCATCTCCGCCTCCTTATCCGAGAGAACAGGACTTGCGCTAGGCCGAATTTGGATCTAAAGGTAAATGAATGAAGAATGTGGTGCCCTCGCCCAGGGTCGATTCTGCGGTAATTTCCCCATGGTGCGCCTGAATGATCTTTCGGCAGATATACAACCCCAAGCCGGTGCCTCGCACCGATGTGCTGGTATCGGGTACGCGGTAGAACCGCTGGAAAAGCTTTTCCAGGTGTTGAGGAGATATGCCTGGGCCAAAATCGCGAATTGAGATGTGGGCGCGGTTACCAAACTCGCTCATCGTGACCACCACTTTAGAGTTCGGCGCGTATTTGATGGCGTTGTTGATGATGTTATCGAATACCTGCCCCAAACGGGTGGCGTCGGCAAGGATCTGCAAGCCGGGGGATTTTAAGTTCAATTCAATCTCCAGATTGGGGTTGCGCGATTGGGCGCGCAGAGCAATGTCTTTGAGCAGCGTATCCAGGCGGATGAGCTGGAAGTTCATGCGCAGCGTGCCGGCTTGCAAGCGCGAGGAATCCATCAGATTATCTATTAATTCTCTCAACCGATCCGATTCTTCATCTACAATGCTTAGAAATTCTCTGCGTGTGGCTTCATCCCAATGGATGTCCTCGCGCAACAATGTGGTGGTGTACCCCTTTATGAAGCCCAGAGGTGTAAGCAGTTCATGGGAGATGGTGGCTATAAAATCCTCTTGCAGATTATCCAACCTGCGCCTGGCTTCCAGGTCAGCGATCCGTTCGACTAACTGGCGGTGTTGCAAAAGCTGCGCCACATGTTGGGCGATAAATTCGGCGAGATGGATTTGCTCCGGTAAAAACGCTGGACCGCCAAAACGAATAAAAACCAGCGCCCCCAATTCTTCTCCGCTGGTGTAAAGAGGCAACCCCAGGGAGTAGCGAGTATTGATGCGATCATCTTCGTTTGAGCTGGCTTTTTCCACCTGGGTGACGATTTTGTGGGTGAGGTGAGCCTGTTGGGCGGTAGCTTCGCCCCAGGCCAGGTCTGCTTCATGGAAGCGTCCGCGGCCGATGGCGCGGGCGTATTTCACTTCCAGGGAATTGTTATCCTGGCAGCAAGTGTAAAGCACCATATTGTCGAAGATAAAAACCTGACGCGCCAGTTGGACGATCTCATCCAAAACGGCTTCGGTATCCACCGCCTCGGCTACAGCCCGGCTAATCGCGTAAACTGCTTCTAGTTCCTGAGGACGTAATGAGCCGGTTGCTTTCTTGAGATCATCCATGGGTCGTTCAGCAAAATCAAGCGCCATACCTTACTTGTATAGGTCAGGGTTTTTTGCCGGTAAGCTAAACTCAAAGCGGGAACCTTTGCCCACCTCCGAAACGACGCGTATCTTCGAACCGTGCGCTTCAACAATGCGTCGCGCCATGGCTAACCCTAAGCCGGTCCCAGGGTAGCGGCGGGTTGTAGAGCCGTCAAGCTGATGGAAAGGCTCGAAGATTTCGCTTAGACGCTCTTTGGGAATGCCAATGCCGGTATCAATCACAGCAACATTTACCAAACCATCCTCAGCCGCAACCTGAATCATGACCTCGCCGCCTCTGGGGGTGAACTTCAGTGCATTGTCTAGCAGTTGGGAGATCACCCATCCAATCTTCTCTTCATCTGCCTGGACAGGGGGTAGTTTATCGGCGATTTTGACGTGAATCGTGATCGCCTGAGCATGGGCCTTTTGGGAAGCGCGCTCGACGACCGGTTTTATCAGGCGTTGAATGTGAAATTTCTTCAAAGTGAGAGAAAGTTCACCGCGCGTGGCCAGAGAGAATTGGATTAAGTCTTCTATCAATCGCTCCAGACGCGCTTCAGCGCGTTTCATCACCGTAAGCGCTTCGGATTGCGCCTGAGTTAGCTCGCCCAGGCTGCCATCGGAGAGCAAGTCTAAATAGCCCTTGATGTGCGTCAGCGGTGTGCGCAATTCGTGGGAAATGTTGGCGACGAAGTTCGTTTTGAGGATATTCAACTCAGACAGGCGTTCCAGCGCCTGTTGTAATTCTCGCGTGCGTTCCTGAACCCGTTCTTTGAGCGATTGATTGGCTTCAGCCAGGGCGTTTTGTAATTCCAGGATTTGAGCGGTGACAACTTGATCCAGCGTCTGTTGATCGGTAAAACCGAGCTCCAGGAGCGCCCGTCCCAACAAAATGGGCTTACCTTTTTTGGCGCATTCCTCTTGATATTTTAACGCCTGTTGCAACTCCTCTGGGGAGAGCAAATTGCGCTCGATCATGTAATCCCCAATGCGCGGCACTAAAACCTCAGGCGTAATAGGCACTCCGCTAGGGGGTTTTACGGGCAGCATCGCCTGCTGCTCTACGATGCCAACGACCACTGCCAGGTCAACGCCGCAATGTTCGCAATTGCGCGATTGCGGTCGGACGGGTTGTCTGCAATTCGGGCAGATAATAATAGCGCTCATGAATGTCATCAAATTATAAACGCATCATAACATATCTATCCAGGCTTTAACGCTCGATTGGTGAAATCTGGTGCGCGCTGAGCCCGGTTGTAAAGTGATTGTAAGGTGGATAAAAGTTGTTCTGGTGCATAATACAAGCTATGGCCTGGAACACATTGATGAAATCATCGCTAACGGAGAATAGCCAGCCAAAATGTTTTCGCCTCTACACCTTAGCAACCGTAATCAGCCCTTTGCAGCGACAATGACAGCTCCAATAAAAATCTTGATCCTGGATGATGATTATGGCACCTCCGATTTGTTACGGGTGATCCTGGAGCCAGGGTGTTTCGATTTGACGACCACCCGCACGCAAGAGGAGGGTCTGGAATTGGCGAAGCAGTCGGCGCCGGACGTAATCGTTTTGGTGCTAAATATGTCCGATGACGAGGGGTTGGCTCTATGTAAGGCTTTTCGCGCTGCCTGCGCAGCGCCGATTCTGGTGCTTTCATCCAATGGCAGACAAGGTTTTGCGGAAAAGTTCCTCAACGAAGGCGCAGATGACTATCTGGTGAAGCCGATCAATAATTCCGTCATGGTCGCTTCTATCAACCGATTGGCGCGCCGGGCGAGGGCTGAGCATGAGGCGAACCGCGCCAATAGTGTTCATTAACTCCTGCAAAGATTGGCTAACAGAATAAGTATTCAATCGCTTCAAATGCCCTTTGAAGCCAATGCGAGTTGGGTTAGAATAGTGAAAATTCTCGCAGGAGGAAAGCTGTGCAAATTTGCTCAAAATGTCACACGCAATCGCCGGATGAAGCGATGCAATGTCTCAATTGCGGCGCCGATTTGAGCGTGTGGTCAGAAGCGGCCGTGGCGCTGAAAAAACTGCAAGAAAATCCGCGTGTGATCTATGTGCGGATTTCGGTAGCTCATGATTGTTGCCCAGCCTGCCGTCAGGCAGAAGGGGCGTATGCGAAAGATTCTGCGCCGCGTTTGCCCATTGAAGGGTGTTCGCACCATCTGGGATGTCGTTGCTTCTATCAACCTGTTCTGGATGAAGTTTACCCCTAAACGTATCTGTTCAGCTTGAATTTCATGCTCAAATAACCTGCAGAAGGGCGAGCAGTGAACGGATAAATCTGCGCCGATCTTGCCACAGCAAATCACTTTTGAAGATGCTTGCGGGCGAATTCTAGCGCCGATGCGCGGTCGCTGACTTCGCCGCTGGCCTGCGCTTCTCGAATCTCCTCAAGCAATTGACCAATCTGGGGGCCAGGCTTTAAACCTAAAATTTTAATCAAGTCATTTCCACTAAGCAGGGTTGGGGGAGATACCTGATCTTCTTTCTGTTCCCACCATGCTTCCAACAAGGAGCGTACAACATCCATGTGTCGCGTCCAGACCGCTTGAGGCAAAGAGCTGCCGTATGTAGCCAGAATGTCTGCCAGCGAAAGGAGGCAAACATCCACGCCGGCGGCGCCTGTGTCGCGAAAAAAGCGATAAATGGCACGCCTGGAAGGGGTTCCTGAGTCCCTGCTTAAGAGCAGCGGACGTAAATGATGGCGCACAATCATTTCCATCCGTTCGCCTTCGGCATTGCTCAAGCGAAAGTCCTGACTTCGGGCTTTGACGATCTGTGCCCCTGCCTCCTCATGTTTCAAAAAGCGAGTGCTGCCATCGGGGGCACTTTGCAAAGTGACCGGTTTTCCAACATCATGATAGAGCGCTGCCAACAGTAACAGGCTTCGCAGGGTGCGCTCCGGGTTTAGCAATTCAGCCAAGTGGCTCTGCAAATTCTGACGGTAGCGGCCAAGGCGCAGCGATACCAGGCCCATCGCCCAGTTTGCCGTTGTTTCTGGGTCGTGTTGCGGTTGAAGGACGCGCAAGAGAGCGGTTAAATTTTCAACGGTATGGAGCGTATGCTCCCACACGTTATACACATGCGGCGCCGATTGCCCCACACCTTTCATCATTTCTAGTTCAGGAAATAGAGGGGAAATGACACCCAGGTGATCCAGAACGCGTAGCGCCGTAGCTGGCGCTTTGCCATCCAATATCTTGAATAATTCATCCCGCGTGCGTTCGGGTGTGATTGAAGAGAGCAACGGGATTGCTTCTTGGAGCAGTCGTTTGGTCTCTGGTAAAATTCGCAGCCCAAAATCTACTGCCATGCGCGCACCACGTAGGACGCGCACCGGGTCGGCGTTTAATGATGCAGAAGAGCAAACCCGCAGCCGACGTTCTCGTAAGTCTTCCGCACCGTTCAATGGATCAATCAATCTTTCTGGCTGATGGATGTTCAACGCCAGGGCGTTCACCGTGAAATCTCTGCCGCGCAAGTCGCTTTCCAGATCGGGACCGCGAAAAGCTGCAAAGTCCAGAATCATGCGCTCCCCTTCGGACTGTCGCAGGATGACCCTTCCTGTATCGCGTTCAGCATCTAATACATAAAAATCGCCTCTCAAGGCGTTGGCTACTTTGCGTGCGGCAGGAATAGCAGAGTTAGGGAGAACGAAATCCAGGTCGTGTATGGGACGTGAAAGCAGGGCGTCGCGAACCGCGCCGCCCACCAGGAAGATTTGCACAGATTGAGGAAGGATTTCTCGGATCTGCGCCGCAAGGGGAATTTGCGCCAGGATGGAGCTCATTCGTCAGGATGATATTTTTCCAAATCCACTGTGGCGATGAAGGGCAAATTGCGGTAATACTCGTCCAGGTCGAGGCCATATCCAAAGACGAACTTATTAGGGATGACAAAACCGCAATAGTCAATGGGAACTTCGACTTCCCGTCGTTCGGGTTTGTTGAGTAATGTACACACTTTTAGGCTGGCAGGGTGGCGGGTCTTTAGAAACTCAAGTACCGAGGCGATGGTGTAACCACTGTCTACAATATCTTCGACCAGCAACACGTTGCGTCCGTGGATTTCATCCTTCAGGTCGAGTGTGATGCGCACCTGCCCGGTAGATTGGCGCGCTGTGCCATAGGAAGATACGGCCATAAAATCCAACGTGTTGGGAACGGTGATGTGCCGCATCAGGTCGGTGAGGAACACAACGCCGCCGCGCAAAATGCAGATCAGGTGTAAATCCTGGCCGCGATAATCTTCGCTGATTTGCGCGCCCAGTTCTGCGATGCGTTTCTTCAACGCAGCCTCTTCAACGAGAATTTCTTTCAAAAATTCGCGGTAATCTTGCATGGTGGCTCCTTAACGGGTTCGATCGCTGGCCTGGGCGCAACGAGATGTTTGGGCAGGCAAAGGGGCACCTCAACCGCGTGGCACAATGTGATGCTTGCGACAGCGGGCTTCGTATAATTCGGACGCGCCAATTATCACCACCGGATCATCATAGCGTGCAGGTTGACCATCAACCAGGCGCTGGGTGCGACTGGCTGGTTCGCCGCACACCATGCAAATGGCGTGTAGCTTATCCACTACCTCGGCTTTCGCCATCAAAGCCGGCATGGGGCCGAAGGGTTCGCCGCGAAAATCGGTGTCTAACCCGGCGATAATAACCCGCACATCGCGGTCAGCTAATGTCTGGGCGATGACAATGATTTCATCATCGAAAAATTGCGCCTCATCTATGCCGACTACTGTGGTATCGGGGTCCAGCTTTTCCAGGATTTCCCTGGCGCACTGGATGGGCTGCGCGTCAAATTCGCTGCCGGCGTGCGAAGTGACTTTTTCGATCGTGTAGCGGTTATCAATTACGGGTTTAAACACCTGCACCTTTTGTCGGGCGATTTTTGCTCGGCGCAATCGCCGAATAAGCTCGTCCGTTTTGCCGCAAAACATCGAACCGGTGATCACTTCCAGGGAACCTATATGGTGTTTCATGCTGCTCCTAGATGTATGGAATGACCCGTATTTTACCCCGCAGCATTCGAAAACGACAAGGATTGCAGGATGAGAAACGGAGTATTTTAAAAAAGCAAAGGAAGATGGAAGCAAGACATCCATCTCCCTAGATTGAAGTTTGCTAAAACTGTCGCTAGCGGCTTGCTGAATGCAAGGATCGAAATTAGACGGTGATTTCTTCCGCAGCTTCGGGCAGCTCGTAGCCGAACTGGCGCAAACGCTTCTTCAGATCCGCCAATGCTTTGCGGCCAAAGCCTTCGATGGCTAACAATGCAGCCTCACCTTCGGAAAGCTTTTCAAGCGCATGACCAACGGTGGTAATACCGGCTGCCGCAAGCGCTTCGGTGGGGCGGGCGCCTAATTCTAACTCGGCAATCGGGCGCTCCAGCGAGGTGCGCGCAGCCTGGCGCGCTTCGGCTTCAGCCATAAACTGTTGCCGAGCCTGTAACTTCTTGTAGAAACGATCTACCTGACCTTCGGTATCCACGATGCGCTGTTCCCCGGTGAAGAAGGGGTGACACTTCGAGCATACGTCGGTTCGAATCACTTTTCGAGTCGAACCGGTAGTCCAGGTGTTGCCGCAGGCGCAGATCACCTGCGCGTCGGTGTAATATGTGGGATGAATACCTTTCTTCATAGCCTGACACCTTTAATCCTGGCTGGTTTTTGCAGCCTGCACTTCTTCTACGGGGATGACGCTGACGCGCTTGCGGTCATCTCGCAGGTTTTCATAGACCACGACGCCATCCGCGGTGGCAAACAACGTATCGTCTTTGCCTCTATCTACATTGCGGCCGGGTTTGATGCGTGTGCCGCGCTGCCGCACCAGAATATTCCCTGAAACAACCAGTTGGCCGCCGAATTTCTTTACGCCTAAACGCTGGCTGTTGCTATCACGACCGTTGCGGCTGGAACCGCCGCCTTTCTTGTGCGCCATAGTTACTTCTCCTTCGCTCTATCCAGGTTGATAGCCTCGATCTGTAAACGGGTGTACTTCTGGCGATGACCGGTTTTGACGCGAATGCGTTTTTTAGGCTTGTAGCGGAAGACGATCAGTTTGGGGCCCTTCACTTGGGCGGCAACTTTTGCCTGCACGGTTGCGCCTTTTACATAAGGGGTTCCGACGTTGATCTTGTCTTCATCTACGACCAGGAGTACATTCTCCAGATCCACTTCCTCGCCGATCTCTGCTGGATAGTAATCCACTTCGATCGTGCCGCCTTCGACGGCGCGATACTGCTTGCCGCCATCTTCAACAATTGCATATTTCATTCTCAATTCCTCCAACCTTCACTTCACCGTACATGCCGCGCCTGGCATATTCCTCTGCCGGATGAGCAAACCCTTTCTGGCGCAACCGTATGGGGAAGTTGGGGATATTTTTCCTGGTTAAAGTCCAGGAGGGATACAAGATTTTGCCCCAGCATGGGTTGCCGGGACAATGCGGGCTGTATTATACTGGTATTGACCCTGGCTGTCAACACCCGTTGGCGGAAAAATTTTAATTGGATGGATTGCCCTCCAAAGAAAATTTTATGCAGAATTTATATCTTCGGGCATAACCCAACAAATTTGTACATTGTATGCAAGCCTGAATAAGGGTAAGATTGTGGATGATGGGCTCTCTATGCGCCAATTGCGGCTTTGAAAACCCGCCGGGTATGCGCTTTTGTGGCAATTGTGGGACACGGCTGGAGCAAGCGCCTTCGGCCGGCCCGCTGCCGCCATCCGCGCCGGGCCCCACATCGCCGGAGTTTGGGGCGATGATGGGCGCAGACCTGGCAGAGCGTATGCGTCGCGCCGGTTTGGAGGCTGCGGGTCAGCGTCGGCGCGTTACAGTGCTTTTCGCCGACATCTCCGGCTTTACTGCGCTTTCGGAACGGATTGACAGCGAAGATTTATATAACCTGGTTCAGGACTATATCCGCGTTTTAGCCAATAATGTCTATAAATATGAGGGGGTGGTGGATAAAATCACTGGCGACGGCATCATGGCGCTTTTTGGCGCGCCGATCTCGCACGAAAACAACTCAGAGCGGGCGGTGCGCGCCGCGCTGGATATGCAAAGCGACCTGGAAGAATTGAGCCAGAAAACGGCGCGTGAGTTGGGCGCAGAAATACGGGTGCGTATCGGTTTGCATTCTGGGCTGGTGATCGTGGGCGGGATTGGCGCTAATGATCTGGTGTTGAACTATACGGCCATAGGGGATACCGTCAATCTGGCGCACCGCATCGAGGAAGCAGCGCAGCCCGGCTCCATTCTGATCAGCGAAGCGGTTTTCCGCCAGGTGCGCCCCTTCTTCGAATGTCGTCGAGTTGCTGCGCTGAATCCGAAAGGCATCGCACACCCGGTGATCGCCTATGAAGTGATTGGCGAGAAAAGCCAGCCTGGACGGGCGCGCGGCATTGAGGGGTTACGTGCACCGATGATCGGCCGTGAGGGGGAGTTGATGCAACTCAAGCGGGCAGCGCAGGATTTGATGGAAAATCATCGTGGACAGTTTGTCCTGATTACCGGCGAAGCCGGCCTGGGGAAAAGCCGTCTGGCGGATGAGTTCAAAGTCTGGCTGGATGCTTCGCAGATGCGCATCTTGGAGGGGCAGAGTCTAGCGTATCGCCGAGTTTCGTACTGGCTCATACGAGATGTGCTTTACCACTACTTGGAGATGCCCATCAACGCGCCACCGCTTAAGGTGCGTGAGCGTTTGCATCAACGATTGTTTCAAACCATGGGCATTCAGGCTGAAGAAGCGCTCCCGTATCTAGAATTGCTGATGTCGCTGCCATTATCGGACGCGCAGGCAGCGCAACGCTTTGAGTTAATAGAAGCTAGTCAACTGCGCCAGCAGATTTTCCTCACCGTGTATGATCTGTTCATCCTCGAGGCGCGCAAACAGCCTCTGTTGATCATCCTGGAGGATTTGCACTGGGCAGATGAAGCCTCGTTGGAATTGTTAGCTTTCCTGTTGGATGCGTCGCGCCAAGCGCCGATTTTTTTCCTGGCAGTTTCCCGCAGCGTGCAATCGGGCGCTTTGGAACGCGCCGTGATTTGGGCCAGGCAGAACCTGGGTGAGCGCTTTCGTCATATCCAGCTCCAATCTCTCTCGCGCGATCAAAGCCGACAACTTTTGAACCTGTTGCTATCTATCCCCAATTTGCCCGACCCATTGCGCGAGCAGATCTTGTTGCGAGCGGCGGGCGTGCCGTTCTACTTAGAAGAGACTTTGCGTATGTTGATAGATCAGGGCGTGCTGCAAAAGGTGGATGGACGCTGGCAGATAGCTGCTGCTGTTCAACCTGCTTCTTTAGGCGTGCCAGATACTTTACAAGAGCTGATTCTGACCCGCTTTGATCGCCTGACGCCGGTTCAACGCCGCGCCTTGCAGGCAGCGGCAGTGATTGGGAAGGATTTCTCTCTACCGTTGCTCACAGCGGTGCTCTCACCGGAGGATCTGCCCAACTTACCCTCAACCCTTGAATCTTTAGTGGAGCGAGAATTCATTCTGCCACTGCAATCAGGGACGGCGAACACGGAATATACCTTTCGGCATATTTTGATGTCGGATGCTATTTATAGCACGCTCTTGCGTAAGGAACGCAGCGCCTTGCATAGCCGCGTGGCGGAAACCATCGAACAGCTCTACGCGGATCGAATTGAAGATCAAGTGGAATTGTTGGCAAACCATTTTCGCTGGAGCACCCGATTGGATCGAGCTTTACACTATCTGATCCTGGCTGGTCAGAAGGCGTCTCGCAACCATGTTAATCAACAAGCGCGAATGCATTACGAAGCCGCGTTGGATTTGTTAAAGCAGGTAGAATTTGAACCTTATCAGGCATATCAGATCCATGTTGGGCTAGGAGATTGCCTGATGTTTTCTGGCGAATACCCTGAAGCCAGAAAACATTATGAACATGCTTTGCAGCAAATTCAACAAGAACCGTCCGGTAAGAAAGCGCGTGAAATAAGCTCGGTATTGCGCAAGATCGCCCGAACTCATGAGCGACAGGGCGATTATGAAGTAGCTTTACAGCGTCTGTCTGAGGCGCAGGAAGCGCTTGGAGCGGAAGGCTGGCAACATGTCAGCGAGCAAGCCAGGATATGGAATGACCGCGCTTGGATTTATTTTCGCCGAGGAGAGTTGACGGAGGCGGAGAAGCTGCTGCGTGAGGCATTAAGCCAGGTAGAAGATTCCACCGATTACGATGTAATCGCTTCAATTTATAACCGGCTTGGCGGTATTGCCTATAATCAGGGAGACTGGGAGCAAGCGGCAGACGCGTTGCGAAAAAGCATCCAGATCCGCGAAGAAACCCACGATTTGGTAAATCTGGCCACCTTGCTGAACAATCTGGGCCTTTTGGAAATCGAAATGGGGCGTCTGGATGGCGCATTGGAGAATCTCACTCGCAGCTATGAATTGAAAAAGCGCCTGAATCAACCTGAAGGCGTTGCCATGGCGTTGAACAACCTGGGCTGGTTGCGCATCCAACGCGGCGAACTGGGCGAAGCCCGCTCAGCCTTGCAGCAAGCGCTGGATCTGGCGCGGCAAATTGGTTATTCTTCTTTATATCAGCAAAGTTTGAGGAATTTCGGTGAATTACACCTAGCTGCTCAGGATTGGAGCGCGGCGCTGGCTGTGTTGGATGAAAACAGGCGTGCGTTGGAAGAATTGGGGGCAGAGGATCAACTAATCGAATCTTATTGTTATTTGGGCGAAGCGTCTTTAGGGATAGGGAATATCGAAGAAGCGCAGATGTGGGCGGAGAGGGCAAAGGAAATTCTCGAAAGATGCGAAAGCCGCCCTGGGGCGCGTCTGGCTTTGCAACGCGGCGAATATCTTCGGTTTCGGGGAATGCTGGCTATAGCATGTAAGGATTGGCTACAGGCGCAAGAATATCTCGACGAAGGCGAAGCGATCTTTCGAGAATTGCACAGTCAATTGCTTTTGGCGCGAGTCCTGTTTCAGAAGGGCGAGTTAGCGAAGATGCAGGCGAATTATGAAACCGCGCGTGGGTATTACTCCCAGGCCGCCCAAATCTTTAAGGACATTGGCGCGCTATTAGATGCGAAGAGAGCCAGAGAGGTTTATCAAAGCCTTGTAAACCTGTGAAGTAGGTCGCGGATTATCATTTTCCCCTTCGCATTTAAATCAGTGATTCGATGTTGATCTGAGCGCCTCGATTTATCCAGCAAGGTGGGTGTTGGGGAGTACTTGCGCTTTATATCTTTGGATTAGTGGGGCTAGCAATGTGTTAATCGTTTACCAATTTACTGTTAATAATATTGTAAAAAACGTGTAAAAGGTATATAATGGATAGTACATTAGTCCTGGTCTTATAAAATGTCCATCAATGCAGCGTGAAACCAGTATAAATTCGACCAACACATCTCATATCCAAACCCCATAAAATGGGGGAAAGGGGGGGGAGAATGACCCCCACAAAACACCGGGCGAGATATTCGGTGGTACACCTCGACAGGGGCTGATGAGGATGACAAGGAAAAATCTGCTGTTTCTGGGTATGCTGCTCTTTATCTTTTTGGCGGCTGGGTGCGAGGGGGCTGATGAGGTTGCGCTGAACGCAACGCCGAGCCTGTCATACAGCATTGATCCAGTTTTCCGCGAGTTTTACGATTATCGGGGTGGCGAAAGCCGTCTGGGTAAGGCGATCTCGCCGCCTTTCCAGGAGGGTCGGAAGACTGTGCAGTTCGTCGAAGCCGGCAAGATGATCTTCGATCCTGACGCGCCGGTGAAAGATCTATTTCGCATGGCTCCGCTGGGCGTTGAGATGTGGGCAAGCGAACCGCCTGTTGAGCCGCCTGCTCACCCAGGATTGCATTACGTTGCAGGGCATATCATCTTTCCCGATTTTTACCCGCTCTATGAGCAATTAGGCGCGCAGATGGTCGGCAAACCGCTGACCGAGGTTAAATTCAACCCAATTCGCCAGCGTTATGAACAGTATTTCGAAAATTTGGGTTTCTATCGTCTGATTGGCAGCGCTGAAGTGCGGCTGTTATCTTACGGCGTTTGGGCTTGTAAAGAACAATGTTCTCTGACGGAGCCGACCTGGCGGGATAGCATCATTGATACTCACAGCGTGGACGCGATTGATCCAACTTTTAAACCCTTTGTGGCAGAGAAGGGGATAGACTTTAGTGGCTCTGCCCTGGAAGCGGCGCGCCGCGCCGACGATGGAAAATGGGAACAGATTCTGGAGAATATCGTCCTGGTTGCCGAAGCCTCTAATTTGCCCGAGAGTGTGAAGCTGCGCCCGGTGAGTGAAATGTTGAACATCCTACCGGATGCTCCGCGTCCATATAGTGGCGATCCCAACAATTATTTTTATCCCACTCAAGGCAATGACCTGGGGTACGAAATCCCGAATTTCTTCTGGGAATATATTGAAAAACATGGCAACATTGCTGTCTTTGGCGCGCCCATCACGCACTACACGCCATTCGATCAAATGCGTAATCATCAGTGTTTCCAGAATCTATGCCTGTTTTACGATCCCGGCGCGCCCGAAGGGGCGCGCATCCGCCCCGAGCCGTTGGGTTATGCGTATAAAGTGTTGTATGGAAAACCCGCGTTGCAGCCAACGCCTGTTCCAACGCTAACTCTTGCGCCCACTCGCGCTCCAGAACAGTCTCCCACGGCGACGCTTGAACCTGCGCCGGTCAGCCCCTCCCCGCCTGGGGCGGAGCAACAGCCTCAACCGCCGGGCATTGTCCTTCCGGGCATGAGGGAGATCGCCATGCAGGTTTGGGAACGTTATACCGTCGTCAAGACCATCCAATCGCAGGAGATCGGGGTTTGGATTTTGGAAAATGGCCGGCCTATGGTGGGGCAAACGGTGGAGCTGACGCTGAAATTACCCGATGGCAGCGAACAGGTTTATACCCTGGCGCCTACCGACTTCAATGGGCAGGCCAGCATTACGTTGCCGGCTATTGAAGCGCCAAATGGGGCGTTGATTTACTATAAGGCTTGCGTCCCCGTTGCTGCAGATTTGCGCACCTGCATCGCCGATTATTTTGTAATCTGGGACGCACCCTAGCGCAGGATAGCGGAGCAAAACAGCCCGCAGCTCCTCCTAAAATCAGCAGGACGATCATCACTCTTATTTTGGCTTAGCAAGGAGGCAAGCCGCTAATTTCAGCCGGCAGGTGCGGCAAATCCAGGCAAGCGTCATCGCAGAAGAGCATTGCCCGTTCGATGACGTTGCGTAATTCGCGGATGTTTCCAGGCCAATCGTGCGCCGTCAAAGCCTGCATGGCGCGCGGCGTAACATCCTGAATGTTCATGCCCATACGCTGATTGTTGCGTCGGATAAACAACCCGGTCAGCTCTGGGATGTCTTGTTTACGCTCGCGCAGCGGTGGGAGATGCAGATCCACCACTTTGAGGCGATAGTAGAGATCTTCGCGGAAACGTCCATCGGCGATCAACGTTGGCAGGTGGCGGTTGGAAGCCGCCAACACCTGAACATCTACACGGATCAGGTTGACGCCGCCCACCCGCCGAAAAGCGCGTTCCTCCAAAGCGCGCAATAGTTTGGCTTGCATATCCGGCGGCATGGAGGAGATTTCGTCCAGGAATAAGATTCCGCCGTCGGCCACTTCCATCAGCCCCAGCTTGCGTTTTTCCGCGCCGGTGAATGCTCCCGCTTCATAACCAAAGAGTTCAGATTCCAAGACCGTGCTTTGAATAGCGGCGCAATTGATAGCGATAAAGGGCTTGTTAGCGCGCGGTCCCATGCGATGGATGGCGTTGGCAAGCACTTCCTTGCCGGTGCCGGTTTCGCCGGTGATAAGCACCGAAACCGATGCTTCAGCCGCCCGTTGGGCGTGGTTCATCAGGGCGCGCATCTGCGCCGTTTTGCCCACAATATAATCATCTTCCTCCTGCCGACGCTGGCGCAGATGCGTCAGCTCGCGCCGCAATGCCACCATCTCCTCGGCGCGTTGGATTGATTTCTCTAATTGCGTGAGACTGATTGGTTTTTGCAGGAAGTCATGCGCACCATTTTTCATGGCTTCCACCGCCATGTCAATGTCTCCATAGGCAGTGATCAGAATAATCGGCGGGCGCGCCGCCAGCGTAGCAGTCTCATCCAGCAGACGTGGTCCATATCCATCCGGAAGTTGGACATCCAAAAGAATGATGTCTGCTTTGCCTTGTTGGATGCATTGGCGTGCTTCGCTCAACGTCGCAACACCGATGGTTTCATAACTTCGCCCATTCAGGAAGTTGCAGATATGCGTGCGGAAGTTTTCTTCATCTTCCACAATTAATATGGTTGCGCTCATGATCAGTCCTCAAGAGGCAGTGGTTTCAATAGCCGGCAGCCGCACATTGAAGATCGTGCCGCCGGGAAAGCTGGTCAGGCGAACATCACCTCGGTGGGCGGTGAGGATACGCTTGACAATTGCTAAACCCAACCCGGTGCCGCCCTTTTCGGTGGTGAAGAATGGTTGAAACACCTTATCTTGGAGTTCGGCAGGAATGCCCGGTCCGGTATCCGCGACGCTGATTTCTAGGAATAATTGGCCGTCCTCGCGTGTGGGTGTGGCTTTGATGATCAGATGCCCGCCATCCGGCGTCATAGCCTGGACAGCGTTGCTAATTAAATTGTTGAACACCTGCTCCAGTGCACGCAGATTACCTTCTACCTTTGGGCAGTTGTCTTCTGCACGAAGATCGTATTGCACGTTCTGGCGAACAATGCGCGGGTGCAGTCGTTCCAACAGACGGCGCAAGAGCAGAACAACGTCCAAGATTTCCATCTCATAGTCGGTGGGTTTGGCATAAGCCAATACAGATTTCAGCAATTCAGCTAGCCGGTCGCAATCCTGCAACATTCGAGCAATCACCGCCTGGTTCGCATCTTCCGGCGGCAGGTTCATTGCCATAACTTGTAGTCCGGTGCTGATATTGTTGATCGGATTGCGCACTTCGTGGGCGAAAACGGCGGTGACTTCGCCTAATAGAGCACGCTGCTCCAGTTGCTGGGTTTGCAAGCGGAACTGTTCTTGTTCGCTCAAGTCTTTGATCAAGGTCAAGACGCTTTCGATCTCCGGGCCGCGCTGCACCGGAAAGATGCGGATCAGCGCCGGAAAGGCTTCACCATTGCGGCGGTACAGGCGAGCACTGCCCAGGTTGTGAATAGGGCTGCCTTCCAATGCTGCACTCAACGCCGGGAGCAATGCCTCTGGACCAATGAGCACGTTTTCCACTCGCTGACCGCTGACTTCGGCGCTGGCATAGCCCATCATCAGCTCGGCTGAGGGACTCATATACAGGATGCGCAATTGGTCGTCGAGAATGATCATTCCTTCCTGAGTGTTTTCTTGCAGCGCTTCCAGTTGTCGCAACCTGGCAGCATATTCATCCAACTGCGCTTGCAGATGCTCAATCTGAAGAAAACGCTCAAAGATTGCAGAGACAGTCGCCGCCAGAAGTTGGCAAAAAGTCTGCGCCAGATCGGCTTGCAGCGGTTGAGCGCCGCCAAGAACCACCAGCCCAACCACTGCATTGGCTTGACCGACGGGGGCGGAGGCGAGATACGCATATTGAGCCGCTCTTGCAGCGCGGTGAAGGGCGCTGGTGGGGCGTTTTCCGGTTTGCCAAAAGCGCGCCCGATTTAAGGTCATCATCTCTGTAGCATCCAGGCTTGCTGGCAGCGCTACGGTGCCTAGACTTGCGCAGTTTTGCAAGATCGGCTGATGACTTTGCAATCGGTAAACGGCTAACACATCAGCGTTGCTTAGAGATTGAGCCGCCGTCAGCGCGGCGTGTAAAGCTTCTTCCAGGCTGGCTTCGCTCAACGAGCCGATCAACTGATCGAGGCTGTGCCAGAATGGGGCGAAACGTTGCTGGGTGAACAAGCTGATGGCGTATTCTGCCGGCTCCAGCAACAAGAAAATCTGCTTCCCCTTTGGCGCGGTGGGCAGCGGAACGAGGTTGGCGCGAATGGCTGTCTGGTTGCGCCGCAGGATGGTTTGTTCTGCGCCTGGTTGGTCGGTTTCGCCATTCCATTCTGGCAGTAGATGCTGCACCGCCATGCCGTTCAGTTCCGGGCGCGAGTATGCCGTCAATTCGCTGAAGCGAGTGTTGGCAGAAGCGATGCGCTGGCTGCGCGTGTCCACCAGCAAGGCGGCATGGGGCAGCATCTCCACA
>DYGV01000011.1:0-15367 GCA_020724505.1 Anaerolinea thermophila | reverse complement strand
CGCCTCGTATCCATCTATGTCGCCTGGTGCATCTTTGGGTTGAGAGCGTTGGCCAATCAGGTTTGAAAACGGAAAACCACGCGATTCATTCATATTGGTCAGGGAAATCGTTCACGAATGATCGTTAGGTTTTGTTGAATGGTGTCGTAATCGAGCGGGCAAGATGCCCTCCATCGAACGGTATTTTGCCACTGTGCGGCGCGCCACATCAAAACCTTGCCGCGCCAGCAGGCGAGCGATTTGCGTATCGCTGAGCGGCTGTTTCTCTTCTGCGATGATTTGCAGCAACGCCGTGCGCACATTCAAGCTGCGGTCGAACCAACGAGCCAGCGGCACGATCTTTCGATTGGGCAATTGTACCGCTTTCCCAGCCACCGCGCGCGAAATCGTGGATTCATGCACATTCAATTCTTGGGCGAGCTGAGCGCGGGTGAGAGGGATGATATACGCGTCGCCATGTAGGATGTAGGCGCGTTGCAACATTGCCAGGCGCTGCATCATGCGCACTAATGTATTATCTCGCTGCTGTAAACACTTCACCAGCAATGCCGCCTCGTCCAGGTCGTGTTGCCAGGCCTGGGCTTTTTCGGGCGGTGCTTCGTTCAACGCCTGCCGGAATAACGTGTTCACCCGCAAGGCGCCAGCGTATGGAGAGACGATTTCAATCAACAGCGGAGTATCTTCCGCCTCGCTCAGGCGCGAGATGATAATATCCGGTTCGGGGTAAAAAGGCTGCTGCGCTGCGCCTTGGTGAATGTCGCCCCAATAAGCGCGCGCCGGATAGGGGTTCAGATTTTCGCTGATGAATTCGGCGATCTGAACGGCTTTGTCGGTGGAGACGCCTAGCAGTCGGCCTAATTCGCCATAGGCGCGGCGGCTTAGCGCATCCATGCCCTGGCGGATAGCTTGCTCGGTTTCACGCGGCGGGGTGCGCGTCTCAGACAGGACTTCGAGTTGCACCAGCAGCGCTTCTTGGGGAGAGCAAGAGCCGACGCCCAGCGGTTCAGCGCGCTGAATCAGTCGCTGCACGTGTTCGACCCGCGACAACGGCACATGATGGTAACGGGCGACTTCCAGGAGACTCACGGTTAACAGACCGTCTTCATCCAGGCTGGTGAGCAAATGCGCAGCCAGGGCGCGGTCTTCGAGGTTTAATTCGGGAGCGATCTGGCGGCCAACATAAGTGGGCAGATCTTCCACCGCGGCGGTCCACTCTTCCGGCGCGTCGCCGTCTATATCTGGTTGCCCATTGGTGCGGCGAAAGTCCCGCCGCGGCGAGATAAACACAATGGGCTGATCTGGGGTTGCAGCATGGGGTGTCTTGCATGCTGGGCATGGGCCGGCTTTTAGCGTTGGTCGGCGACAATACGGGCAATGATGTTCTTCTGCCAGCTCAAGGGCGGGGTTAGAAGCCAGCGCGGCTTCAATCTTTTGGCTCAATTCGGCGGAGGTTAGCTCCAACAGCGACATGGTCTGCGCCAGATGGGCAGTGGTCTGTGGGCGAAGCGATGTTTTTTGGGTCTGTAATAACATGGCACCCTCCGCGACGGACAATCCGTATTATATCCTGTTGCAAGTTGTGTGCCATTCCATTGCAGCGAAAATTCGTAGAAAGTGCTGATTGTCAAGCGCAAAGAGTGACGTTTGCGCGATGAAATTCACAGTTTACGGTGTTATAGTTAACATGCAGGTCAATTTTCGGGCGATCAATGCTCGAGGATTTTTGGTACGTTTCAGTTCATCACAGAGGAAACCGCTATGTTCCGCTCCTTACTCATCTATCTTTCCAAAGCCGCCTGGGCGCGCAACATTGTCACCCGCTGGAACATTGCCTGGCAGGCTGCTTCGCGTTTTGTGGCCGGCGATAAACTGGAAGACGCTATTCAGGCTATACGGGGTCTTAACGCAAAGGGCATCAACGCCACTTTAGATCATCTGGGGGAAAACACCACCACGCCAGAGGAGGCGGGCCGCGCAGTGCAGGACATTCTCCGTGCAATTGACGCCATCAACGACTCGGGCGTGCGCGCCAATGTGTCTATCAAACTCACCCAAATCGGTTTGCGCCTGGGGCAAGATTTGTGTGCCGAGAACCTGCGCTGTGTGCTCGAATACGCCCGCGCACGGGGCAACTTTGTACGCATTGATATGGAAGATTCCCCCTGGGTGGATGCCACCCTGGGTCTTTATCGGCAAATGAACGAATGTTGTTTGGATAATAGCGGCGTGGTGATCCAGTCTTACCTGTATCGTTCCGAACAGGATGTACGTCAGTTGACGGCTAATGGCGCACGCATTCGCCTGTGCAAGGGCGCATATAAGGAGCCGGCGAATGTGGCTTATCCGAAGAAGAGCGATGTGGACGCTAATTATGATCGCCTAGCGGAGATCATGATTGACGCCGCGCTGGTGCATGACGCGCCACGCCTCAGCCCGGATGGCCGCATTCCGCCCCTGCCGGCTATTGCTTCTCATGATCCGCGTCGCCTGGAACACGCTAAAACCTACGCGGCTCAAGTTGGCTTGCCAAAGGACGCCATTGAGTTTCAGATGCTGTATGGCATCCGCCGCGACTTGCAGGAGCAGACGGTCGCGCAGGGTTATCCGGTGCGCGTCTATGTGCCTTATGGCACGGAATGGTATCCTTATTTTATGCGCCGTCTGGCAGAACGCCCGGCGAATGTGTGGTTCTTCCTATCCAATTTCTTCCGCAAATGATTTCTCTGCTGTTTTGCCTCAGGCGCGGTTGGTGCGGAATTTCAGCAAGGCGTATAGCGGGCAGAACCCCACCAGGCCGGTGATGAGCGGCAAAAAGCCGATCCACTTGAAGAACACGCCTAAGCCGCCCGTAACTACACCGCCCCAGCCCAGATACAGCAAAAGTATGCCCAAAATCACGCGGATTATTCGATCCCAATTCGCCTCGTTGATGAAATTCATTGTCTGCTCTCCTTTCCTTGTAGAAGAGATATTTGCCTGTTCTGTAATCTGCTATTTAGATGGCGGCGCAATCGAAAGGTTACGAAAAATTCAAAATCCACAAAGACCCCCACACTCGCCAGGAGAATCTGGAATGTGACCCCGGTCGGGAAGTGTCTGGCTGTAATCTTATCCCGAATATGTAGTAAAATAAAATATATTTTGTCGAATTTAGATCGGCATCATCCAGAATGATGGCATGACAATTCATGTCATGCCGCGGGTCCCACTTCTAGGAGACGCTCCATGATTGCTAATCGAGAGCCGCTGCCAGAAATATGTTTGTTGGGTTCTTTCGATGTAAAGCGTGGGGAGCGTGTCTTACATGCGGATGATTGGCCGCGGAAAAAAGCCGCGGCGCTACTGAAGCGGTTGGCTTATGAGCATCGCCTGCTTAGGGACCAGGCGATTGATTATCTCTGGCCGGAGAGCGACATCACTTCTGGCTTAAACAACCTATACCGGGCTTTGCATTCCATTCGCCAGACTTTGGATGCTGCTTTAGGCGCGGGGACAGCAGAAGTGATATTTTCCTTCGAGGATGGCATTCTGCATCTGAAGGATACAGTTTGGGTGGATACGGCCGAGTTCGAGCGCCTATGCAAGAACGTTGCCAGCGAAACCTCTGAGCAGCGCATTGTCAGGTTGAACGAAGCGTTGGTGCTTTATCGAGGCGATTTTCTTCCCGATGACCGCTATGAGGATTGGACCCAGCTTCCCAGGGAGGCATTGAGCCGCCTGTGGCGGGAAGCGAGCCTTTTACTGGCAAAAGATTATCTGGATCGGAGCGACTTTTCCGCTGCAATTAGCCTGCTCTCCCCGCTGCTCTCCAGGGACCCGGCTGATGAGATCGTGCACCGCGAACTGATGCGCGTTTATGCGCTCTCCGGCCGGCGTCACGACGCTTTACGCCAGTATCAGGCCTGTGTGGATGCCCTGGCGTCCGAGCTGGATGTTCCACCCAGTCCAGAGACAACAGCTTTATTTGACCAGATCCTCAGGGGCAGACTTTCACCCCTGCCGGATTTGGAACAGGCAAACATCTGGCCCGCGCCGGCGCCGGTCAGCCTGGACGCACGTCGGTTGAGCCTTTTCACTGGGCGAAAGCCCGAGGTAGACACCCTATCCACCATTCTTCGTAACGCCAGTCAGGGTCATGGCAGAACTGTGTTGATCGCCGGTCAATCAGGCATTGGCAAGACCCACCTGGCCATGGAAACGCTGCGCATGGCCGCTGAATCTGGCATGGCAGTCCTTTTAGGTGCAGCTTATGAACAGGAAGGTCGCTTGCCCTTCCAGCCCTTCATCGAAGCCTTCGATCATTTTCTGGCAGAGAAGGAGCGTTCTCTGAAGGAGAACCCGATCACCCATTTCCAGCGCCCAGGCTTCTCGGATCTTCAACAGGAACACTGGGCGCTTTTTAGAGCCACGGCTCGGTTCCTGCTGGAGATTACCCGGGATGCCCCCCTGATCTTCCTGGTGGACGATCTGCACGCTGCTGACGAGACCAGCCTACTGCTATTCCACTACCTTGCCCGCCAGACCCGCGCCGCTCCGGTGGTGTTAATGGCAACTTATCGGATCGACTTGCCATCTGGCGCCCAATTCAATGCATTGATAAACGCCTTGTACCGTGAAGGATTGGCCGAGACGATCATGTTAGGGGCATTACCCCAAGAAGCTGTCAAAGAGATCATTGAAGACATCCTTCAAGGGGAAGCGAGCGAGATGCTCTGCAGTGGCGTGAATGAAATCACCGCTGGCAACCCTTTCTTTACCCAGGAGGTGACACGGGCGTTGCTTCGATTGGGAAAAATAGAACGAAATGGAAACTGCTGGTCGTTGAAATCCGGCGAGGAGCTCAGTGTGCCGGAAAACTTGAGTGCATTGTTGCACCAGAGAGTCTCTCGCCTGGGGCGCAACGTTGAGCTTGCTCTGGCCGCTGCTGCAGTGATCGGCAGAGAGTTTCATTTCGAAATATTACGAGGCATCGGTATTCTCTCAGACGGGGAAATCCTGGATGCGCTGGATTCCGCCCTGGCTGTCCGCCTGATCGAAGAGACGCCCATGGGATATCGCTTTCATCATCCATTGATCCGCCGCACACTTTATGAGGGCCTTAGCCGCGTGCGTCGAGCCAATTTGCACACCCGCACTGCGGAAGCCATTGAAGCGATTTTCGCCTTACGCCCGGCTGGGCTTTCCCAACGGATCGATGCGTTGGCGTACCATTATGACCTCAGCGACCGGCGTGATCGAGCGCTGCCTTACCTGATTCAGGCCGGGGAAAACGCAGCCGATGTATATGCCTTTGAGGTTGCTGTTGATTATTATGAGCGGGCACTGTGTCTGATGGATGATCTTGGTCTTCATGATCCATCTCGCCGTTGGCGATTGCTTGAGTCACTCGGTTGGTGGCATGGCAGCATTTTGGCAAATACTCCCAAAGCGGTTACCTGTTTTGAGCGGGCTCTCGCTCTGAAAACGGGGCCAGATTGGCAGCCCTCCGGCCGGGATGTGGTGCGCCTGCATTGTGGGGCGGCGGTGGCGCTGATTACGGCAGGGGATATGGATGCCGCAGAAGCTCATCTGCAAGCTGCCATAGCTAGGGTGGATGAGGGAGAGGATGCGCCCGAATATGCCGATTTGTTATATAACCTGGCTCAGCTCCACTGGCATCGGAACGATTATCAGCAGGCATTAGAAGCGGCCCAGCGCAGCCTGTCCATCGCCGAACGCTTGGATCAACCCGAGGCGATTGCCCGCGCCTTTGAGATGTTGGCCTTGGTCTGTCATTCTTTAGGCGAATGGCAGGCAGGGATCGCCTACGAGCAGCAGCGGGCGGAGTTGGCTGGGGCCGACCTGGATGTGACCAATGCCTTCGACGTTCATCTTTGACTGTGGGAATATCACCTGTATGGTGATAAAGGATACAGGGAAGTAAAGCAAACCATCAATACCACTCTGTCTCAAGCCAAGCGCATGGGCGCTCCGCGCGCCATCGCCCTCTGTCAGTGTTTTAATGGGGCGTTGGAATACCAAGCTGGTCACTGGGACGAGGCAGAGGTTGCGCTGAACGAGTCGATCAGACTTTACCGCGGGCTAAGGGCGGCCTCTGGAGAAGCCCTTGCCTGGCAGCGTCTGGGAGTGTTGCAGACTGCTCGAGGCCAGGTCGAAACAGCCATGCGCTCTTTCGAAGAAGGGATCGCGGTAGCCGAACGGGCTGTGATGCGCGCCCATTGCCAGACGCGCCTGTATGCTTCGATGACTCGCAACCGTTTGATCGCTGGAGATTTGCAGGCAGCCAATCGTTATCTCTCTTTAGGGCTGGAAATGAGCGAACGCCATGGTAATTGCGCCACCTGCGACGCCCTGCTGTTGCCGGCCGCGATCAGTCTGCGCATCGCGCAAGGGGAGCTCCAGCATGCAGAACAGTTTTGCTGGCAGTTGGAACAAGCCGCGGGAGAATACGCCAGTAGCATGTGGATTGCGATGGCGAGACAATCGCGAGGAGAGCTTTTGGCTGCCCAAAACCGGACGGAAGAGGCGCTCGAAAGTTACGAAGAAGCGTACCGGTATTATCGGGCGGCGGGGCATAATTATGAAGCCGCTCGTTGCCTGTCGGCCCTAGCTGATCTACATGAAATTCGCCACGCATTCCAGGATGACCCGCGGGCGGTTGAGTTTCGCAGGCAGGCTCAGGCCTTGTTTGAGCAGTTAGGCGTAGTATCTCCTTGAGCGACCTCCTCTCGGTTGACGCGGACGGGAGGCGCGGCGACTTCAAGTCGCCGCCTGAAAACCTTAAAAAGCCGGCTGATCAGAGCCGGATTTTGTATCATTTCCACAATCTCTCAAACATTTTCTTGAAAATCAGCTTTACAGGAGGCGCGGGTAAGGTTTGTGGGAGGCCATGGGGGTATATTATGGATAATTCTAATCCATCTTATCTAAAAGGAGAACCAACCATGACCACGCAAGCCGCAACTCATCTCAACGGCGTGAACGTAGACCAGCTTATGGCTACCGTAAACGCCATCCAGCAGAACCCAGATCTTGCCCGCTTTCAGTTTCGCGCCCACAACGAATGGATGCGCGGCGGCCACTCCCGCACCACCATCCAGGGCTTTTACGGCGCTGGCCAGGAGGATACGTCCCGCAGTCGGCCGTTCGTCCTGGAAGGCGACGAACCACCAGTGCTGCTTGGGGGTAACGCTGGCCCGAACGCGGTCGAGGCCGTCCTGCACGCTCTGGCGTCCTGTCTGGCAGTCGGTTTCGTCTACAACGCAGCAGCCCGAGGGATTAACGTCGAGAGCCTGAGCTTCGACCTGGAAGGGGATTTGGACCTGCGCGCTTTCCTGGGTTTGTCCGAAGAGGTGCGCCCGGGTTATGAAGGCATCCGTCTGACCTACCGGGTGAAGAGCGACGCGCCGCGGGAAAAGATCGTGGAACTGTGTGAATATGTCAAGAAGACCTCCCCGGTCTTAGACATTATCCGCAACCCGGTTCCTGTAACGGTCACCCTGGCAGCGTAAAATCCTTTCGTTGAAAGGCCTCATAGGATGACAAGGGCAGGAGGGCTGCCGGTCCCCCTCCTGCTCTTACCCAATCCCCCATAACCAGGAAAAGTGGATCCAGAGACGGTTATCAAGGAGTGAAACCAATGGATAGGTATCTGATCGAAACCCCGCATTCGCCTCAGGATTGCCTTGCGCTCGTGCAGCAAGTGCACGCCATGGGTTATCTTCATCATTTTGATTGGGGGTGCAAATCCGGCGAACATTGCGGTTGGGCGATTATCGAAGCGGATGACGAGATGATCGCGCGCCTGGCAGTACCCCCTTTGGTGCGTACTAAGGCGCGCGTGATCAGGCTGACCCGCTTTGACGCGGCCCAAATCGAACAGATGCATGGGATCTAATCATGCGCAAGAGGATAATGACAATGAGTGAGCCATTGGAAACCATCAAGTTTTCAGCCGAAGAGGCAGGGCGCATCGTCCGTCAATCCTATGGCGCCATCGTCCCGCAGGGAATGGGTGTCGCCAAAAGCCTGTATGACCCCGACGAAATCGCCTGGCTGCCTGTTTCGGTCACCATGTACGCTCTTGGGCTTGGCAACCCAATTCGTTATGCGAATTTACAGCCTGGCGAAACCGTATTAGATGTTGGCTGCGGGGCGGGGATTGACACGTTCATCGCCGCGAGAAAGGTCGGTCCTACCAGCCGCGTAATTGGCCTGGATATGACTCCAGAAATGCTCGAGCGGGCGCGCGCCAACCAAAAGATCCTTGGTCTGACCAACGTCGAATTTCGCGCAGGGAAGATGGAACAAATTCCACTCGAAGACACCAGCGTGGATGTGATCATCTCTAACGGGGTCATCAACCTTTCGGCGGAAAAGGGACAAACGTTCCGCGAATTATATCGGGTGCTGAAACCAGGCGGACGTCTCGTCTTCTCAGATTCGGTGGTAAATGGTCAACTGCCGCGTTCTGTGCTTGATAGCGAAGCCGCTTTTGCAGGTTGACTGGGAGGCGCTCTCTCGGAGAGAGGGCTTATACGCGAGGCTAAGAACGCCGGTTTCGTCAATGCGCAGATTTTAACGAAAGAGCCGGTGACGAAGGATCAATTGAAACTTTATCCCCTGTTCACCCTTGAGTTTCTCGATTGGCTCTTTGATCAATTCCTAGAGCAGGAAATGCCAATATATCTGGCGCACTTCCGGTTTATCAAGCCGATTGTCTATTGACCATCAGATCGTTACGCCTGCCCCGTAGGTTACTGTTCACACAGGCTCGTTTTGGGCTAACCTGCGGGGTGTTTTGCATTGCTGCCCTGAAGCGGGTGGATATAAAGGTGAGAGCTGGCTGCATTTTGTACGGAATACCGAGATAGCTGGTGGAAGTTTTCAGTTAATGTTGCAGATGCCTCGTTCTTCCTGACGCGAACGCAGATATTTTTGTTATAATAAGGGTGCAGACGCAAAAATACTGGTTGTTGGGTTTTTCATGGAGGCAATGACGCGGCGGCCCAAATTGGTCGCTTAACCTGACGGTGATCGTCAGGGGAAGTCGCCGCAGAGCCAGCAGCGAAACCGGCCATTCAGGTCGGTTTTTTTCTTTGTTGCTGCTCAAACAATTGATTCTGTTGTCTGAATTGGGGCGAAAGGAGGTGGGAATATTCAGCGAAGTAATGATATTGAGAACCTGCTAGTCTATTCTTATGCCAGCTTGAGCGTTACGACGGAATATGCAGGCTGGGTCAATGAACGGTTGAAATTTCAGAAACGAAAAATTGAACAGAAATAGAGAGGCGACCTATGGATCACAAAGCATTCCGCACAATATCTTCTCTTCTGATCGCCCTGGCTTTGCTGGCGGCGGTGACTATGCCCGCCGCAGCCGGCAAACCCCAAACCGTAGATGTTCAAATCCTGGCCATCAATGACTTTCATGGCTATCTGGAGCCCCCGAGCGGATCATCTGGGCGCATAACCTTGCCGAGCGGCGCGACGGTCAACGCCGGCGGGGCAGAGTATCTCTCCACCCATGTTCAGCAACTGCGCGCCACAAACCCAAACACGATCTTCTTGTCCGCCGGCGATAGCATTGGCGCCAGCCCGCTGCTTTCCGCTCTATTCCATGACGAGCCTACGATCGAGGCGTTGAACATGATGGGCATGGAATTCAGCGCGGTGGGCAACCACGAATTTGACGAAGGGGTGGATGAATTGCTACGAATGCAATATGGCGGCTGTCACCCCGTGGATGGCTGCCAGGACGGCGACGATTTTGCCGGCGCGGCTTTCAATTATCTAACCGCTAATGTCGAATGGAAGGAGCGGCATAAACCCAAGACGCTCTTCCCGCCGGTGAAAATCCGCTCTTTCAAGAAGGCGAAGGTTGCTTTCATCGGCGTCAGCCTGGAAAGCACGCCCACCATCGTCACTCCCTCCGGCGTGGCCGGCTTGAACTTCCTGCCCGAAGTAGAGTCTGTCAACGCGTTGATCCCATTGCTGCAAGCAAAGGGTGTGCGGGCGATTGTGGTGGTGTTGCATAACGGCGGCTCTCAGAGCGGTTTCTATGACCAATGTGTGAACTTGTCTAGCGATATTACCGGCATCGCTGAGGCGCTGGATGATGAAGTAGATGTGTTGATCACCGGCCACACGCACAATGCGTATAACCGCGTGGTGGATAATAAGCTGGTCACCGGCGCATCCTCCTATGGCCGCCTGATCACCGACATTGACCTGACAATTGACCGCGGCACGGGCGATGTGGTCGCCAAGCAAGCCCGCAATGTCATCGTCACCCGCGATGTGCCCGCCGACCCGGCGATCACTGCGTTGATCGGCAAGTACCAAGCAGTCGCGGCGCCGTTGGCCAATCGGGTGATTGGCTCGATCACCACTGATATTACCCGCACGGCGAACGCAGCTGGCGAGTCTGCTTTGGGCGACGTGATCGCCGATTCTCAATTGGCGGCGACCGCGCTGCCGGGTTTTGGCGAAGCGGTGGTGGCCTTCATGAACCCAGGCGGTATCCGCACTGACCTGATCTTCAACCAGATCAGTGGTGGTGAGCTGCCAGGAGAGGTGACCTACGGAGAAGCTTTCTCCGTCCAGCCGTTTGGCAACTCGTTGGTTACCATGAGTCTGACCGGCGCGCAAATTGATACCCTGTTGGAGCAGCAATTTGATAATCCTGCGCCTGGGCAGATGCGCATCTTACAGGTTTCGCAGGGCTTCACCTATACCTGGTCTGCCAGCGCACCGACTGGCAGCAAGGTGGATATCGCTTCGATTATGATCAACGGCACGCCGATTGACCCTGCAGGTGTATATCGCGTCACGGTCAACAGCTTCCTGGCAGATGGCGGCGACCGCTTCACCGTGTTGACGCAAGGCACAGATCGTTTGGGCGGCGCGGTGGACCTGGACGCGCTAATTGCCTACTTTGCTGCCTATTCCCCGGTTGCGCCTGGGCCAATGAATCGTATTATCATGATCCCGTAAATTTAATGGTCTAAGAGTAACAATAGGCGCACACAATCATCAGCTCCCGCGCCGCTTTTTTCTGGCAGCGGGGGCTGATGATGCTACGATGATTCTGACGAGGCGCCGTTTGTTTTAATCTGAAGCTTAAGACAGCCACCTTGACATTTTACAGCATCAGACTACAATAAAGTCAGCGATGAGGCTCGCTAAAATGTAATCAATTGCCCAAATAAGGCTGATAGCCTCTGTTAGTGACTTGGTTCATTAGCAGAGGCTTTTTATTTTCTGTTGAGAGGCTGAGAAGAAACATAGAGACTTGAGGATCAATCATGAATTCTACTTCGGAAAATCGCGAATTAAAATCATCTGTGATCAAAAACAAACCGATTGCTTGGTTGAATTCCTCTATCTGGGGGATGGCGTTAGCCAGTTTTTTTAGCGATGCAGGCCACGAGGCAGCAACAGCTATTCTGCCGCTTTTTCTGACCTCTATCGGCGCGCCGGCTGCAGCTTTAGGCGCAATCGAGGGAATCGCGGATGCCGTTTCTTCCTTTGTCAAACTAGGCTCTGGTTGGTTCAGCGACCGGATCGGAAGGAGAAAGCCAATTGCTGTATTCGGTTATTTGCTCACAGGCCTGACAACGGGCTTATTTGCTTTGGCAACCTCTTGGCCGCATGTCCTGTTGGCGCGTGCCGCTGGCTGGTTTGGACGCGGTATTCGCGGACCGGTTCGCGACGCCATGCTCGCTGAAGCTTCGCCGGCAGAAGCGCGTGGACGCGCCTTCGGTTTTCATCGCGCTGGAGACACTCTGGGGGCGATCGCCGGACCCCTACTTGCGCTATCCTTGATTGGCCTCTTGACCAATCGTGAAACTGATGCGACCGTTTACCGGCAGATCTTTTGGATCACTCTAATTCCTGGTTTGCTCTCCACTTTATCGTTTGCATTCCTTGTCAAAGAGCGCGCCCGAGCAGCAACTTCAGCTAATCTATTCCTCACTATCCGCAATCTTCCGGCGCGGTTCAAGCTTTTTTTGATAGGGGTAGGTATTTTCGGCATCGGCGATTTTGCTCATAGCTTGTTAACGCTTCGGGCGGCACAAATGTTGAGCCCTGTTCTGGGGGCAGCAAGAGGCGGGCAGGCGGCTGTTGGCCTTTATGTGCTGCATAATGTTCTCTATGCGACCATGTCGTATCCAATCGGTGCATTGGCTGATCGGATCGGAAAACGCAAGTTGCTGGCATTAGGTTATGGCATTGCTGCTCTAATGGGCATTGGGTGGATGGTCTCGTTTCCATCAGTTTGGTACCTTTCCTTGCTATTTGCATTGGGGGGGACTTTTATTGCCACTGAAGATGCTTTGGAGGGCGCCCTGGCAGCCGACTTGCTCCCTGAGGATGTGCGCGGCGCTGGATACGGAGTGTTGGCGACTGTGAACGGCCTTGGGGATTTTTTCTCTAGTCTGATCGTTGGGTTGCTTTGGTCAATGATTAATCCGGTTGCCGGGTTCGCTTACGCTACCGTTCTGTTTATTATGGGTGCGGTGGTAATTTATCGTATCCGTTGAGTGAATTATCAATAAGCCGTATCGGCAATTACCTAACCACCACTAGCAAAGGAGATAGTTGATGATGTTGAGAAGAAAACGTAAGCCAACTTGGTGGTTGTTATATCTTCTGGTTGCGGTGGTGTTTGGCGTTGGTGGGATCGAAATGCACCGCGCTTTTTCTGCCGACGGGGGCAGGATGTTGGAATTGCTGATCGTCTTGATAACGTATGCATTTATTTCGTTTTGGTTGAGAGCAAATACAGGCGCGATCATCCATGAAGATCTTGAAAGATGGCGTGAAATTTCGAGACGAAAGTAGATCTATCGTTGCACGGTTCGAACCTGTTTATCCAGGGTTTATGTTCGGGATGTTTTGTTATTTTGCTCTGAGTGTATAATCGCAGGCAGGAGATGAAATTTAGATGCAGGGGAATTGTTCTGGGTTATTTCTCGATTCACGAATGTTGTTTTGTTCGGCTTTCACATACGGTGGCTGTCTATGGCTTATCTACTGAATCAGACCCAACGAAATTCGCTGGCAAATGTATTGCGCATGTTTGAAGAAAGCCTTCATCAGGCTGAAGCCTGGCTGGAGGGAGCAGAAGAGGGACAGATCATATACCATCGTAAATTGTATCTCGGCGAGGAAAAGCGACGGAAAGCGCGACAGAAAATCGCTCAGGCTTTGGCAGAAATTTCAGCTATGGCTGAAAGGTTCGAATTGAATATGCAGCAGGAGAATGCGTCAAGTTTAGTTTATAGTCAATTCATTCATTTGAGAGCCGATTTAATAGATACAACTTCAGATAAACTTCGCCGTTTTGGGACGGTGGATGCGCGTTTAACGGAAGTTTTAGATCCGGCGATTAAGCGCTTGTTTGATATCGCAATGGAAATCGCGAGCGCGTTCAACGAATAGCCTAGCGGGTGGCGTACAGATGTAAGCACATCTACCGTTAGAGACTAGCCCTCTGGCTGTGCATGAATGGGGTAATTTTATAGCAGATTGGTCGAATTCAACGATACATATTGGGGGTGGATGACCGTCATCCCTGATATTTGAGTCTCTTTGCCTATCTATCATCTCTGTCAGGCGACGGGATGAGCTTCTCGGTTATAATCTTTAGGGGATGATCGTATGAGCCGCAATGCAAAAATTGGCATTGGCGTGGTGATTGGCATTTTGGGGATGTGCGCCTGTGTTTGCCTGGCGGGCTTCGCCGGCCTAGGATTGTATGGCGATCGAATCCTGGAGCAAATGGCGGTGCAAGACCCGCAACAAGCGCGCCAGCAGGCTGCCGCTATGATGGAATACGACCTGCCTCCTGGTTTTAGCGAGCAAGGCTTGGTTAACTTTATCACTGGCAAGATGCTGGTCATTCATGACGCCCCTGCTGGAAGCCAGGCCAGCCCTACGGCGGTTATCCTGATCACTCAACTATCTTCGTCTGCTATGCTGAAAAGCGAGCAATTCCGCGAGCAATTTCAGGCTGGTCTGCAGCAAGCCATGCGAGGCGAGGATATCGCCTGGCGCTTGGTGGGCAAGACCACTACTGCCATCCGCGGCCAGCAGGTGCAGATTTATACCTATGAAGGAGAGGATGAGCAAGGTCGGACCATGCGCCAAATGGCTACAGATGTGTTTCAAGGAAAGACCGGCTTGTTGTTCATTTCCATCATCGGGACGGCGCAAGATTGGCGACAAGATCGCTTGGATGCTTTTCTGGCTTCTATTCAATGATCATCATCGAATCATCATCGGAGCTTCATCATGAACGAAAGTCAGCCGCTGCAAACCAAAGAGACCCCTTCCGTTGAAGCCTGGATCGAGAGTGTGCAAACCAAGACGGACATTGAACTGCTGCGCGATCAGGCTATTCTGCTAAATGCAATCAACCAAAATCTGTATCAGATGCTGCGCATTCAGGCAAAGATACAGAGCGACCTGAATGCTTTGACTGAGATGCAGCTGGATGGAGCGGAGGTACAGGTAAGCGATGTCAATATCCCCTATACCTCAATGGTGCTGTTCTTGCTCAAGTGGTGGCTGGCGGCTATTCCAGCGGCGTTGACGCTTGCCTTGCTTACCTTATTGGGCTGGCTTTTGCTAGGCGAGCTGGGCTGGGTACCACGCCTGCTGCCGCGTTAGCTGTAGGTATTTTGCTATTTGATTCAAGCGGCGCGCCGCGCATTATTTTATTTCAGCGCAAGAGGTTATTTGGAGAGACGCATCTTGCCCAGGATTTCTTTGCACAGTTTGGCGGCTGCAGCTGCTGTCACGCCGACCGGGTCGCGGGTGGGGTTGTACTCCACCAGATCGGCACCGATGAGCGGACCGGGCAGACTGTGCAGCAAACCCAGCACATCGCGTACACTCATCCCGCCCGCTTCAGGATGAGAGACGCCAGGGGCAAAGGCTGGGTCGAGCACATCCAGATCAAGCGAGAGATAGAAGGGCGGCTCCAGCCCCAGATCTAGGCCAGACTGCCAGTGTTGCATCTCGATCACTTGCACATCGAAGCGCATTGCTTGCTGGCGCAGAGAATCGGTCATAGCGCGTACGCCCACCTGAACCAGGCGCTGCGCCAGCTTGCCTTCCAGAATACGGGCGAAGGGGCAGGCGTGCGACCAGCGATTGCCATCCAGCTCGTCATACAGGTCGGGGTGGGCGTCGAGCTGCAGGATGGTTAGCGGTTGGTGATGTTGCGCATAGGCGTAAATCAGTGCATAGGTGATGGAGTGATCACCGCCCAGGGTGAACAGGCGCGCCCCGCGCTGCAAGATAGAGAGCGCGGCGTCGCTCAACGCTTCCAGCCGGCCGGGCTGCAGAGGCAGAGACA
>DYGV01000188.1 GCA_020724505.1 Anaerolinea thermophila | reverse complement strand
AGGGGCCTTCGATGCTCAATTTGACTCGACAACCTTCCTCAAATGTCGCAGGCCATGGGCCCAAAGCGCTGAACCGAGCCGTCGTCATGGACTGCTTCCAGCAGATACAGACAACTATCGTCCATTTCTGGATGATCCAGGAATTGATAACTGGCGCCCATCGAGGTCCCGCCAGCCCGTGCCGGGATCAGGGTTTCGTTGACCAGCATGAACGACCCATCGCCGGCATTGGCACGCAACAGGTTGAAACCGATGACATGAATTTCCTGTGCCGTCTCCCATGCCACCAACACACCCTCAGCCGTTGGCGAGGCGGTGAACGCCGCCAGCGTCACCGGTGTCGGCGAAGTAGCCAACGCCACCCATTGATGCCCATCCCAAACAGTCACAAAGTTCACCACCTGTCCGTCGGCGCGGATGAAGCTGCCGCCCGCCGTCACTGCCCCAACGGATTGCCCGCCCGTCATCGAGAGCGTCATTTCGTCCATACCGCTCCCCATGGACGACCAGGCTAACGCCACGAACCACAACGCCAAAGCCAATCTGAAGCGCGACCAATGATTCGACGCTCTCAAGGCGGCTGGTCTTATGTTCTTTGCTCCTTGATGTACATCCCTGATGTGCAACTTTCCTGCCAGCGATTGTTATTCGCGAATCAATGGGGAGCCGGGAAAAATCCGGTTTTCTAATTTTACCTTAATCATCCCTTTCATGCAGGTGCGAATTGTAGAAATTCTCTCAAGCTTGCGCAATCGTAAGGCGACAGAAACCGCGCCTTCACAAGTTCGTGCGAGATAAATCTCGCGTTACGCGGATGGCCGCATCGCCGCGTAACGCGAAATTCATTTCCCACTCGTCCAGCGCCTCCACGAGTCCATGCGAGATAAATCTCGCGTTACGCGGATGGCCGCTTTGCCGCGCAGCCAATGCGCTTGTCAACGATGATATAATCTAGATATGGGTAATCACACCTGGCAGGAGGCGCGGCTATGAACGCAGGCGAAAATCGGAGGCGCGGCTGGCGCGCCGTACTGTTGCCTTTGGGGGCGGTGATTTTGGGCTTTTTGCTGCTGTTGACCTGGATCAACGCCCTGGCGGCGAATGGGAAGCTGTCGGAAAACTTACAAACGCCGGCCTTCGATCTGCAAATTGTGAAGTCGCAGTTACCAACATTTTTTGATACTTCACCAGGATCAAACAATTTCTATTTTATCAACGTAAGCCGGACGAATACAGAAACCATTGGTACTACCGTTCTTATTGAAGATGATTTACCTGCTGGTCTCACCTGGACGCCGCAAAATACCGTCCATTGGAATTGCACAGATACCAGCACTTCAACTAAAGTCAGTTGCTACTACACAGAGAACAATCCGGCTACTTTTGACCAATTGGTGATCCCTGTTACCCTGCCGGTCAGCCCTACAGAAATTTTCACCAACACAGCCAGACTACTAACCCCGGATCATAACCCATCAAACAATACTTCAAGGGTCAAGACTATATTAGATACCGCCATAGATTTAGGTCTTCGAAAAACCGCATCATCAGTTAATGTCCAGATCGGTGATGAGATCACCTATACGCTATCAATAACAAATGCAGGACCTGCAACTGCAACAAATGTCATCGTCAGAGAGTTTGCTCCCCCTAATTTAAGCTATGTAAGACAAATACCCAATGATGAAAGTTATGACAATTCAACCAAGCAATGGACTGTACCCGGCTCAGTTCCCCCAAATCAAAATGCCATCGAAAAGAGAATTGTATTTACAGTATTACCTTCCGCTACAGGTCAATCCATCACCAATAGCTCTACAGTAACAACCACCAACGAGACGGATTGGAAACCCGCTAATAATACCGCCAGCGCTTCAGTCGTCGTGGGAGGCATCAATATTACGAAAATCTTCAGCCCTAGCGATGGTCCCACTGATCCTGTCCGAGTGGGAGAACACATTACCTACACGCTCCGTGTCGCAACCACCGGCTCTGCTTTTTCTGGCGTGCTTGTCACCGACACGCTTCAACCTGGGTTGGACTTTGTGAGCATGAATCCAGGCTTCCCCCGCGGCAGCTACGATCAAAACACGCGCATCGTGAGATATGATCGAGGCACATTGGGAGCCAATCAATCCTTCGACCTGAATATCGTCGTTCGCCCAAGTTCTTCTATCCTGTCAACTCAACCCATCACCAACGTCGCCAATCTATCGTGGGTTGTTAGCAATCAAAGGCAATATCAACAGTCCAATGAAGTTGAAGTGTATGTCGCTCCCGGAGCGACATTGCAAATGAGCAAATCGGATGGCCTCAGCATTGTCACGCCAGGGCAAAATATTACTTATACCATCTCCATAACGAATGTAGGAAACCTACGCGTTAATAGCGGCTTGTACGTAGAAGACACACTACCTGAGTATATGACTCCTGTCTCTATCCAGGCAAATAACCTGGGCACCGGTAGTTGTAATACTTCCACTCGTGTGTGCTCATTGGAGTTCGCAAATGCCTTACCCGCTGGACAAAACGCGACTTTCCGAATTTCAGCGCGGGTGAACACCGACGCTCCTTCAGGACGTTCCCTTACGAACACCGTCGTTGCTTCAGGCTACTATCAAGACGAGTTCAATCGCGCCCAACCATTGTTAGCCTCTGCCTCTGACACCGATACTGTTCGCGTGCTACCTTCCTACGACCTCAGCGCCGGCAAGAGCGTCACCCCAGCTCAGGCGAAGGTGGACGAGAGCTTCACTTTTCGCATCCAGTTGCGCAACGAAGGCACGGTCACCATACCGGATATTGTGGTCAAAGATACCTTCCCCTCGGTGCTTGACCTGACCAGCGTGACCACCAACCGCGGCACAGCCACCCTCAACACCACCACGCGCAGCATCAACGTGGATGTGGGCGACCTGACGCCTGGACAGGGAGCGCGTATTGACGTGGTCGCCAAAGTCAACAGCACCGCCACAAAGGTGGAGACCTATGAAAATCGCGCCCGCGTGGAATTTCAGGGCGTGACCATGCACACCAACACCATCCGCTTCCGCGTGCTGCCAGCAGCCACTCTGCCCGGCACAGGCTGGGCGCCGCCTGGCGGAGGCAAAGCCGCGGCCGCGACATGGCTGAGCGTCGCTGGCTGGGAGGCTGCGTTTCCATCTGCGGCGGGGACGCTGCTGGGCATTGGGCTTCTCGTCCTGCTGTTAGGTTTGCTCGCCCTGCTGGGTAGTTTCCTCATCCGTCTGCGCCACCCGCTGCGCGGCGGCGGATCGGCACGTCTGGGTCTGTTACTGATCCTGTTGGGGATGATCTTCTCGCTGGCTGGTTGGGCGCTCAACTCCGACGAAGCGCCTCCAGCACAGCTATCCATGCTGGCAGGCGAAAAGCCCGCCCTCGCCACCCGCCAGCCGCCTACCGTCACCCCTACCAGCCGCCCGACGGAACCGCAAACCACTGAAGAGCCGCAACCTCCGCCAACGGACACGGAGGTTCCTGCCCCCGTCTTGCCCACGATGACCATTGACCTTTCCGACCTGGTGGATTTCCATCCCACTCCCACGCCGAACGTTCTGCCAAGTTATCCTATCCCCACCCCCACCGCCTATCCCACGCGCGGTCCGGGCGGCGTTGAGCCGGATGCCACGGCGGCGACGCGCCTGCTTATCCCCAGCATTGGATTGGATACAGTCATCAAATATGTGCCATTCAATGGCGACACCTGGTTGATTGGCGGGCTGAAGCAGGAGGTCGCCTGGATGGGCAACACCTCCTGGCCGGGGCTGGGCGGTAACACCGGCCTGGCGGGTCACGTGGATCTGGCGGATGGCAGCGAAGGCCCCTTCTGGAAGCTCAAGGACCTGAAGCCGGGCGACAAGGTGATCATTTACACCCAGAAAAACATCTTCACCTACATCGTCAGCGAGCAGAGAGTCGTAGAAGATTACGACCTTAGCGTGGTCGCCCCCAGCGAACAACCGCAGGTCACTCTGATCACCTGCACCGCCTGGGACAACGAGCTGCGCACCTACCTCAAGCGCTTGGTGGTCTTCGCCACTCTGCTAAATGTTCAGCCTCTGGCTGTTGGAGGAAGTTAATTCTGATACACCCACTCGCCGTTGACCATTGTCGCCTGCGGGCGCAGGGCATATAGCTCTTGCGGTGGGCATTCAAAGGGGTCAACTTCCAGCACGAGCAGGTCGGCGTAATAACCGGGGGAAAGCTTGCCTAATTTATCCTCCCATCCAGCGGCGTAGGCCGGCCCCTGGGTATAGGCCAGCAAAGCCTGGTTCAGGTCAAGGCGTTGTTGCGGATACCAGCCCTGCGGCGACGGGCTGCCGTCCTGCCGTTGGCGGGTGAGCGCCGCATGTAAACCCCAGAAGGGGTTGGGCGATTCCACCGGCGCGTCCGAACCGAAAGCCAGCCTCGCCCCATGCTCCAATTGCGCTTTCCAGGCGTAAGCCAGCGCCGAACGCGCCCCCCAAAAGCGATCCGCCATGAGCATATCCGAGGTGGCATGGATGGGCTGCATGGAAGCGATCACCCCCAACGCAGCGAGCCGCCCGACGTCATCAGGATGGATCACCTGCACATGTTCGATGCGATGTCGCAGCGGGGCGACGCTTGCGCCGCGGCGCGCCTGTTCGGCTTCCAGCTCGCGCAGTTGCGCAAAGGCGTCCAGCGCCTCGTGGTTGGCGCGGTCACCGATGGCGTGCACAGCCAGCGGCAGGCCGTTCTCCATTGCCAGGCGGCCATGTTCGAACAATTCCTCGGCGTCCATGAATAACATACCGCGGTTTTCCGGCGCCCCTTCATAGGGCTGTAGCATGGCGGCGGTCTGCGGACCCAACGCGCCATCCATAAAAGCCTTCACCCCGCCAATGCGCAGCCAATCATCGCCGAAACCGCTGCGCAAACCAAGCGCCGTAGCATCGGGCAGGTTTTCCAGCGGGATGCTTTTCAGCACGCGCAGGCGCAGCTCGCCTCGCTGGCGCAGCAACTGCAAGGCGGCAAAGCAACGCCAGCGGTCGAAATCATGAGCGCCGGTCACGCCCATTGCCCATAGCGTTGTCTGCGCCTGGCGGATGGCGGCGGCGACTTCATCAACGCTCGGTTCCGGAATCGCACGCTCCACGACTTGCATGGCATTCTCAAAAAGCAAACCATCTGGGTTACCCTGCGGATCGCGTCCAAAACGCCCGCCAGCGGGATCCGGCGTGGCAGCGCTGACGCCGGCCAGGCGCAGGGCGGCGGAATTCGCCCAGGCGGCATGAAGCGACTTGGCGGTCAGATACACTGGATGATGAGGGGCGACAGCGTCCAGATGCGCGGCGCAGCCGAAACCCTCCGGCCAAACATTTTGGTTCCAGCCATGGCCGAGAATCCACGTTCCGGGCGGGGTGGTTCGTGCCCGCTCGGCAACCCGCTGCAGGCATTCCTGACGGGTGGACGTTTCACAGTCAATTTTTTGTAAACCCAGGGCGTAATGCTCCAGGTGGATGTGCGCGTCGGTCAGACCAGGGATGACAACCTTACCCTGCAGCGAATGAGGACGCGCCTTCAATTCCGGCGGGATGTCGTCGGGTTCACCCCAGGCGACGATGCGCCCATCCCGGATAGCCAGCGCCCGCACGAGCGGGCGCTTTGGATCGAGGGTATAGATCTTTCCATCGTAAAGATACATGTCGTCTGTCTCGTCAAGCGGGGTTTAACCAGAGAGACGCTCGATCAGCGCTTCCAGTTCTTCATCAGAGTAGAAATGAATGACGATCGTGCCACTGCCTTTGCGCCCGCGTTTGAGGCGCACCCGCGTACCCAACGAACTTTGCAAGCGCTGCTGCACATCCAGCACATCGGGGGGTAGTTCAGGTTTCACCCGCGCCGGCGGACGCTCGCCTGTCATCCGTCGCACCAACGCCTCGGTCTGGCGCACGTTCAATTCGTGGGTCAGAATGGTGTGCAACGCAGCGGCTTGCGCCTGCGGCGTGGGCAGCGCCAGCAAGACGCGAGCGTGGCCCTCGCTGATGCGCCCTTCAGCCAGCGCCTGGCGCACGCTTTCCGGAAGCTTGAGCAAGCGCAAGGTGTTGGTGACTGCGGCGCGGCTTTTGCCCACCCGCGCCGCGATCTGCTCATGGGAAAGATCGAAGTCCTCAGCCAATTGGCGGTAAGCTTCTGCAAGCTCCAGGGGTGCTAAGTCGGCGCGCTGCACGTTCTCGATCAGCGCCATCTCCAGCCGGCTCTGCTCGCTGGCGTCGCGCACCAGCGCCGGGGCGTGGGTCAATCCTACCTGGCGGGCAGCCAATAAACGCCGCTCGCCAGCGATCAACGTGTAGCGCCCAGGCGTTTCGTCTTGGGTGACGATCAGCGGCTGCAACATCCCATGCACACGGATCGATTCGGCCAGCTCAGCCAGTTCTTCAGGGTCGAAGCGCGTGCGCGGCTGACGCGGGTTGGAGACCACTGCGTCCAAAGGGATTTGTTCGATCCCGCCGGCTGGACGTTCGCCGCCGGGGATCAACGCGTCCAGACCACGTCCTAAACCGGATCTACGGCTCACGAAAGTTTCTCCAAAGCGGGGAGGTGAATTCCATCGCCGGCCAACACTTCTTGCGCCAGAGCAGCGTAGGCGTGCGCTCCGCCAGAACCTGGGGCGTACACCGAAATTGGCTGACCAAACGACGGCGCCTCAGCCAACCGCACGCTACGCGGCACGATGGCGCGAAAGACCTTATCGCCGAAATAGCGTCGCACTTCCTGCACCACATCGTTCGCCAGATTGGTGCGACCGTCGAACATGGTTAACACCACGCCGCGCACCGTCAATTCGGGAAAGATCGCCTGGCGAATGCGCTCCAGGGTATAAGTAAGCTGCCCCAAGCCTTCCAGCGCCAGATATTCGCACTGCACCGGGATCAGCACGCCGTCCCGCGCCGCCACCAGTCCATTCAACGTCAACAATCCCAAAGAGGGCGGGCAGTCAATCAACACATAATCATAACGGTCGAAGATTGGCTCCAACCCGCGTTTGAGGCGGCTTTCGCGCGCCAGTTCATTGACCAGCTCAACTTCTGCGCCAGCCAACGCTGGCGAAGAAGGCAACAGCGAGAGCTTGAGGCGTGGGTTGTGCAAAATCAGCCCGCCGGCTGGCGCAGCGCCGATGAGCACATCATAGACGCCGCCCTTTACCGTGCGTTTGTCAATTTTCAGGCAGGAGGTGGCGTTGGCTTGTGGATCCAAATCCA
>DYGV01000187.1 GCA_020724505.1 Anaerolinea thermophila | reverse complement strand
AGGCGGTGGTATGCATTTCATTCACCATGCCGTTAAAATGAGTAACCTTGCCTGGCTCAACCGGCATACCGTGGATGAGCTTTAACGCCTCCTGCGCCTGCATTGCTCCGATAATCGAGGCAATGGTCGGAGTGGTGGGCACTTTCCCCAGCAAGATGTTCTGACGGGCAAGTAGCGGGCAAGAGTAGCGCACTGCCAAATCGCGGCGCGCCTGTTCGTTCAGAGTGCACTCAAAACATGCCCCCTGCCCCGGCACAAATACCCGCACCAACCCCAGCAGTTCTTGAATAGCGCCATCTACCCAGGGTTTGTTCATCCAATACGCAAAGCGATTCACTGCCAGGCGGGCCTCGCGATTATCCAAACAGCCGATGATGACATCCATGCGGCGGATCACTCCCAAGCCGAGCTGCGTGGTTACGTCTCCGTGCAGATATTGGACTTTGACGTTCGGGTTCAGATCCTTCACCCGCGCCGCCGCCACCTCGGCTTTGCGCCGACCGGAATCGCTCTCGCGAAAAAGAGGCGAGCGGCTCAGGTTGGCGGCTTCGATGGTGTCAAAATCTACAATGAAGAGACGTCCCACCCCCATAAGCGCCAGGTTTTTAATCACTTCGTTGCCCAGCGCGCCGGCGCCGACAACTAACACTCTGGCATCCTCCACTCGTTTGCGTTCCCACCAGGAGATGAAATCAAATGTGCCCAGGCGGTCGGTGCGCAGGTTCGGAATATGCAACGGCTTTTCCGGGGCGACCGGCAAACGGCGCGGGCCGGTGGGCGTCTCGCTGGTTGCGGGTCGCCCCGCTGCGGGCTGGGCTTCGCGCTCGATTTGCGCCAGCTCGCGCGCCCGGCTGTAATTCACATTGTCCATCGGTCGAACGAACCAACCAACGCCCTGGCGCGCTTCGATGAGATGATTGTCGGCCAGCACCTTCAGCGCCTCGCGCAACGTGGAGCGGCTCACCGCCAGCTCGCGTACCAATTCGCGCTCCGGCGGAAGCTGGCTGCCAGCCTTCAAAGTGTTATTTAAAATCGAAGCCGCTAACTTGCCGGCTACCACATCGGGGAGCGTTCTACGGGGAACAGGGTTAATTGCCATAACGTCTCTCACTGGTATTTTGGTCAGACCACTATACCAAATTTTAAGGCGTTTTTTCCCCCCGTAAATAGGTCAAAGGTACTATTTTTGGACTGCGCTGATGTGTCGCGCTACATTATCGGCAAGGGTTTCGAATTGTTTGGCGATCATCCCCTCGGGTTGTGCCAGAATCATCGGGGTCGAGCGAGTCATGCTCAGATAGGCAAGCTCCGGGACCGGCGGAAAGCCCAACGTAACGCTATGCCCCAACGCTTCTTCGATTTGGCTGATGCTCATGGTCATCTCGGCGCGTGTGCGGTTCATTGTAACCACCACCAAAGGCTTGGCGCTGCCGAAATCGCGCGTCTTTAGGTCGGCCGCCAGCGAGCGGGTGCGCTTCACGGTCAACGGCTGCGGTTCAGTGATCAGGATCATTTCTTGGCACAAACGGGTGAACACTTCATAGGCAGGATGATAATGCACGCCAATATCCACCACCAATAAATCGGTCAATTCACTCAATCGTTCTACCACTGCTTCATAATGAAGCGCGGTGTTAGTGAAGTCGTTTATTTGGGTCACATCGTTCGAGGCAAGCAACAAAGGGACGCCAAATGTGTTGGACACCAATTGTTTCTCGACCTGGGCTGTGGTGATCTCGTTGAGATTTAAACTCAGCAGGTTTTCCAGGCCCGAGGCGCTGGCCAAACCAAGCTCGTCGCGCCAGGTGCTTTGCCCCGGGCGCGTCTCCATTGCAATGACCTTTTTCTTTTGCTTCTGGCGAAAGGCAATGGCCAGGTTCAGGGCCACAGTGGAAACTCCCAGCCCGCCCTTCGCTGCCAGCACCCCCACCACATAACCTTTACGGGATATTGCCTCCGAACGCGCCTTCTTTTTAGTCAGCAAGGCGCTGATGTTGGCCTGTAGTTCTACGGGGTGCACCGGTTTGGTGAGATAGATATCTACACCGGCTTCGTAGCCGGCCAATTTATCTTCCACCTGAGAGCGAACGGTGAACATTAAGATAGGGATCAGTGCAGTATCCGGGTGCCGACGCAGCGTGCGGGCGACTTCAAAACCGTCCATACCTGGCATCATCACGTCCAGGATGATCAGGTCAGGATGTTGTTCATGCGCCACCCGCAGAGCAGTCATCCCATCCGGGGCTTCCAAAGCCTCGAAACCCAATTTTTTGACGAACAATTTGAGGAATTTTAAGGTGTCCGCGTCATCGTCCACCAGGAGGATTTTTTCGACCATGCGCAGCTCCCACCCGTCTTATTCGGGATCAGCATCTTGCAGAGAGTGTAGCACAGGCGACATCGAAAATCAAGCCTGGAAGCGGTAAGGATTTGCGTTTTTACGTCCGCACCTGTCTTGAAGAGCTGCAATGAGAATTAGCGAGTTGCGGAATGAATATTTTGGTTTCGGCCTGAAGCTCCAAGCCATTAATGTATTTTCCCCCTGTAATCCGTTCAATCCGTTTTCCTCTCCACCTCCACCCACATCTGCTCCCCATCCGTACTCAGCTCGATCCAACCATTCAGGTCGGTGCGCAAAACTGTGTAACCCTCCGCTGCTTTCAGCGTCTCTGCGTCCGGGCGACCGTTGCGGTCTCCCGCTGCCACGCTGAGCAAGATCACCTGCGGCCGCCAACGAGCGATCCACTCCGCAGGGTTCAGCGGGGCAAAGCCGCCCTCCGCTAAAAGCAGGGCACTCACCGGCCCCTGGTTGTGATCTTGCAGCAAGGCTGCCAGGCTCTCAAAATCCAGACCAATCGGCAGCAAGGCGCGGAAGTGACCCCATTCGAGCAACAGCACCACCCCTTTCGGTGTCACGGTCAGCGCCTCCAACCTGGCGCCATCGCCCAGATCGAGCGCATGACCGGTTTGAGCCTCCATCACCGGAATTCCTCGCCGGGTTAGAGCCTGGCGCAACTGGCGAGTGCTGTAGGATGCGTTAGCTGGGCCAGCCCACAACACCTGTTGAGGTGGGAAACGCTCCACAGCCGACGGCAAAGCGGCTACTTGCTCTTCGCCCGCTGCGGCGACGATCCACCAGTCAAATTGACGGCGACCGAGCGGCAAACGCCGCCCCAGGGCGTCGGAAAGGGCACTGGGGCTTGGCCCCCCGTCAATCAACACCAATCTCCCGGCCGGAGTGCGGATAAGCATGGCGTCGCCGTTGCCCACATCCAGTATCCATAGGTGCAGCTCGCCGTCCGGCGCAGCAAGCGCCGCGCGCCAGACCACCACCGCTAATAGACTCACCCCCACCAAGGAGACCCAGGCCAATCGCGGCGGCGCGTCGCCCCAGCGGGCAGCCGCCCAACTGCTCAAACGCTGTCCATAAGCAGTCCAGGCGAAGAGCAGGACATAAAACCCAACCACCATCCACAAGCCAAGCCGATCAATCACCCAAGAACCGCCGGGGAGGCGCGCCATCCATTCCACCACCCGAACGGTATAAACCACAAACGGCCAGGCCAGAAAAGCGACCGCCTGCCCCAGCGGCATCCAGATCAATCCAGTCAGCGCGGCCAGCCCGCCCAGAATCATCACCGCCGGCTGGGCCGGCAAGATCAATGGGTTCGCCAGCAGAGAGGCCAACGACAGGCGTCGAAAATAATAAAGGATCAGCGGCAAAGTGGTGAGCTGCGCTGCTAGGGTAAAAAGAAAATATTCTCCGACCGGCTCGGCCAGGCGTTGCACCGCATCCGGCGGCAAACGGCGCGAGGCCAGCGAACTGAACCAACCCTGCAAGGGATCCGCGTACAGGATCAGGCCCAGCGTTGCCATAAAGGAAAGTTGAAAGCTAACGTCCCACAACACGTGTGGATCGGCCAGCGTCATCAACGCAGCGACGAATGCTAGGCTGTTCAGCCCGTGTTGGCGGCGACCGATCTGCACGGCAAACACCGACAGCCCGCCCATGATCGCCGCCCGAACCACTCCGGCGCTCGCCCCGGCCAGGATCGCATATAGCGCAATACCCAAGAAAGCCGCTGCCATGCCCCGCCAACGTCCCAGCAGGCGGCCAAAAAACGCTGCAAACAGACCCGCGACAATAGCAAAGTTGAACCCGCTAATGGCGATAATGTGCGCTGTTCCCGTATCATTGAACGCCTGGCGCACATCCGCCGGGATATAGCCCTCCACTCCCAACAGGATGCCCGCCAGCAGAGAGGCCTCGGGATCTGGAAAAATTTCGAACAGAAGCGCGGTCAAGCGTTGACGCAGATTGTAGATGGCTCGCCGCAACAGATTGCCTCCACCGGTTTGCAGCACGCTGGCGCACCTCTCGTCGAATTGATAACCGCAATCGAAAGTCGAGTGGATGCCGCGATGGGCAAGACAATCCAGATACGAAAAATCCTCAGTTTCGAAGGGCGTGCGCAAGCGACCCTCGAGGTGTATCTGGTCGCCGTAACGCCAGCCTTCGGACGCCTCATTCAGCGGCGGCACCTTTGCCAGCAGGCGACCTTTCACCGGCAAAAAGCCTGCTGCAGATGTTTCGGCTGCATCTTCTTCCCCCGCCCCATGCGGCCAGATGCGCACCGCCTCTACTACCAGTAGCGTAAATGAATCGCGCGGCTCGGGCGGTTCAATGATCTCGCCTTCGATCGCCAGGCGCTGCACACTGTCGTTATACCAGGCGACTTGCTGCGGAGATAGGACAAAGCGCACACTTTGGAAGCGCGCCGCCCCCAGACAAACAAACGCCAGCAGTGCAGCGTAAGGTAAAGGGGAGGCCGGGGAAGCGGGAAAGGGAAATCGAATTCGGAAGGGCGGCGCCAGCCAGCGAGCGGCGGCTGGAATGCGCCGCAGGAGCGAGGGCAGAAATGCAGCCCCGAATAATCCAGCGCTGAGGCTGAGCCACATACCAACCGACTGGTTCAGCCAGGCGCCAAGCAACACGCCGCCAACAAAGGAGATAGATATCCAGAGCAGCGGCATAAACTATGAGCGCGGCGGCAACTCTTTACCGCAAAATCGGCAAATGCGCGCCTGCGGCTGGATCATTTCCGCGCAGTAGGGACATGGGATGCGCTTTTGGCTGGCTCCGGCCCGTCGAGCGATCACAATCGCCAGCAATGCCGGAATAACCAACATAATCAGGCACAAGACCAGGAGCATGAGAAATTCACTAAATCCGAGATACACCAGAAACTCCTTCGTTGTAGATAGCATGTTCAAAAACGGGTTTGTGTCCAGGATTGCAGCCAATGACGATCGCTCACCCACCACACCTGAGTCTCTATTCCATCTGTCGGAGCCAAAAGCCGGCTATCGGTCGAGAACACCAGCCGCCAGCTCATACTGCTATGCCATACCAATACCTGAAGTATATCCCGGTCATCTACTGAACGCAACACATTGAATGATAAACACACGCGCAGCGTTCCAGGTTAAAATAGAGGTACAATTGGCAAGATTTGAACAGAGAGAATCCAGATTTGAACGCTTTGAACCGCATTTCGTCAAGGGATCCGGAGGTGTACTTTGGCGCATATTCTTCTTGTGGACGATGAACAACTGATCACGGATTCGCTATCCTATAGCTTGAAGCGCGAAGGGTTCGAAGTGGATGTGGCTGCCGACGGCCTGAGCGCCCTCAAGGCAGTGGAGGAACTTAAGCCCGATTTGGTGGTACTCGACCTGATGCTGCCCGACATCAGCGGTTTTGAGGTTTGCCGTAGGCTGCGCACCTTTACCTCGATCCCGGTCATCATGCTCACCGCCCGCGGCGAAGAGATTGACCGGGTGCTGGGGCTGGAGGTGGGCGCCGATGATTATCTGGCTAAACCTTTCTCCTTCCGCGAGCTATTGGCGCGCATCCAGGCGATGCTGCGCCGCGTCCAGCTCGATCGTCAAACGCCCCAGCCGCAAATCCTTACCGCCGGCCAGTTGGGGTTAGACCCGATCGCTCGCCGCGCTTTCAAAGGCGATCAGGAGATCCAGCTCTCGGCGCGTGAGTTCGACCTGTTGGCGGTGTTGATGAAAAACGCCGGTCGAGCCATGAGCAGGGAAGAACTCATCAAGCTGGTCTGGGGGGATGATTGGGTGGGCGATCCACGAACGCTGGACGTTCATGTACGCTGGCTGCGCCTTAAAGTAGAAGAGGATCCCGCAAGCCCACAATATATCCAGACGGTGCGTGGCTATGGCTACCGCTTCGCCGGTCAGGAAGAGCTTTCCTGAACCGCGCTTTTACCAATGTGAATGAAACTATCCCGGTCCCTTAATACTCGTCTTGTCCTGTCTCACCTGGCAGTCGCCCTGATTAGCATCATCTTGATGGCAGCGTTCGCCGCCAGGTTTATTTTCCAGGCGGCGCTGGCAGAAGCCGAACACAATTTGCAGGGGCTGGCTTTCGCCGCCGGCAACGCGCTTGAACTGCCCATTCAAGAAGTCAATGAGGGCAGGGTTGACGAGAGCTACATTAAAGACTTGCTCAGCCGTATGTTCGCCGACAACCCGGAAATGGGGTTCACCGTTTATCGGCCAGACGGTTTCCCCATGGCAGATAGTAGCGACACCCTGCCGCCGCGCGCCAATCGCGTCAACGCCCCGGAAGTGATTGAGGCGCTGGAAAGCGAATTGGGGCGAGGCATCAGCATTCGAGACAACGCCAATGGCGTTTCCACCATGTATATTGCCGTTCTGATCCAGCGAGAGATCGAAGTGACCGGCATTCTGCGGCTGAGCATCCCCATGGCGCCGACACAGGAAGCCGCCCGGCGGTCTTTCTTGTTGCTGGTAGTCATTGCCGTGATCGTCGCCTCCGGCGTCAGCATGTTTGGTTATGTGTTGGCAAATAACCTGGCGCGCCCTATTCAGGTGCTTACCCGCGCCGCCCAAAATATGGAGCAGGGCGATTTAAGCGTGCGGGTCAAACCCAGCGGCCCAGAAGAGCTGGAACGGCTGGCGGTGGCGTTCAACAACATGGCCAGTCGGCTGCAATCCAACGTGAACGAATTGCGCGCTTTCGTCGCCAACGCCAGCCACGAACTGCGCACCCCGTTGACCGTGGTTAAACTGCGCGCCGAAGCCTTGCGAGAAGGAGCGTTGGAAGATGCAGAGGTGGCGCTACGCTTTATTGGTGAAATCGAGACCGAGGTAGACCGCCTGGTGCGTATGGTGAACGATCTGCTGGATCTATCGCGTATGGAAGCTGGCCTGGTGGGAGGACAACGCACACTGCTTAACTTGAGCGCGGTGGCGCACG
>DYGV01000186.1:7103-7360 GCA_020724505.1 Anaerolinea thermophila | reverse complement strand
ATCACTTCTGCTTCGATGCCGTGTTGTGAGAGCGTCTCTGCGGCTTCCAGTGTATGCAGCAGGCTGCGTGAGTAGGAAACCAAGGTGATGTCTCGGCCAACCCGCTTTACATCTGCTTTGCCTAGAGGAATGTGATAATCGGCTTCAGGGACTTCGCCTTTGGTGTTGTATAACAACTTGTGTTCGATAAAAATGACCGGGTTGCCGTCACGAATGGCGCTCTTCAATAGTCCCTTAGCGTCATAAGGTGTGCTTGG
>DYGV01000186.1:0-7093 GCA_020724505.1 Anaerolinea thermophila | reverse complement strand
TGGGGCCACCACCTTTAGCCCTGGCGTGTGAGCGAACCAGGCCTCAAAGGATTGCGAATGTTGTGCACCGTTGCCACGCCCACCGCCTTGCTGCGCCCGGATGACCAGTGGAACCGAGACTTTACCGCCCGACATGTAGCGCATTTTGGCGGCCTGGTTCAATATCTGGTCGGCGGCTACCAGGGCGAAGTCCATGAACATCAATTCGACCACCGGGCGCATACCCATCATGGCTGCGCCAATGGCCAGCCCGACAAAGCCGGCTTCGCTAATGGGCGTGTCTATTACTCGCTGGGGGCCAAATTCGGCGAGCAGATCTTTGGTTACGCGGAATACACCCCCATAAGCGCCAATATCTTCTCCCATAACGAAAACGCGAGCATCTGCGCGCATTTCTTCGCGCAGTGCATCATTCAACGCTTGTGAATAGGTAATCGTGGGCATAATACCTGACCTGTCAGTATTGGAATTGGAATTGAGATGCATCCCTAAACAAAGACATCGGTGAACGCCTCGTCTGGCGAGGGCGTCGGGCTGTCTTCTGCAAACCGTACAGCCTCGGCAATGATCGCCTCGGCTTCAGCGTCGAGCCTGGCAAGATCGTCCTCGCTAGACCCGAGCGATTTCAGGCGTAAACCCAGGCGGTGGATCGGCTCGCGTTCACGCGCCTGAGCGACCTCTTCTTTTGTGCGATATATTTCTGGATCGCCCATCATGTGACCGTACAGGCGATATGTCATTGCTTCAATGAAAGTTGGCCCATCGCCGGCGCGCGCTTTGGCGACGGCTGTTTCCATGGTGTTGTACATCAGTTCAACATCATTGGCGTCAATGCGCACTGCTTCCATGCCATAAGCCGCGGCGCGCTCATGGACTTCTTTCACCGAGGTCGTTTCATGGGAGGGGGTCATTTCCGAATACAGGTTATTCTCGCACACAAAGATGACGGGTAATTTCCAGATCACTGCCAGATTCAGCGTCTCGTGAAAGACCCCCTGATTGACTGCTCCCTCACCGAAAAATGCAACCGCGATCTGGTCGGAGCCCGCCATTTTGAAAGCCAGGGCTGCGCCTGCGGCGTGGGGAATGCCGCCAGCCACAATTGCGTTGGCAACCAAAAGACCAACCTCGGGATCGCTGAAATGCATCGAACCGCCCTTGCCTTTGCAGCAGCCAGTGGCTTTTCCTAACATTTCAGCCATGGCAGAGCGGGGGTCTAAACCTTTTGCCAGCGCCTGACCATGGCCGCGATAAGTGCAACTAATCACATCGTCCTTACGCAAAGGCCAGCATCCGCCCACAGCGGGAGCCTCCTGACCAATACAGGGATGAAAGGAACCGCGTATTTTCCCCTGAGCGAACATTGTGCGAATGGCTTCTTCAAACTTGCGAATGATGAGCATCTGACGGTAGGCATCGGGTAGTTGTTGGATAGAGAGCGGCATGTGTATCTCCTTGCAGGTATCTATGGGTCCATTAATAGAAAAATGATGGTTTACTTCATTGAGCCAGCCAGGTTATTCGGAAGGGTCGCCTATGCTTTCTAAAACTCGATCCACGAGTACACTGGCCAGTCCAATATATTCGGAGGGATTTAATAAGGCATCAATCTGCTCAGCGGTCAGGTAGCTGGTCACGGTGGGGTTGTTGTTCAGAATTTCTGCGAACGAGCGATTTTCGTCGTAGGCTTGCATAGAACAGCGATACACGATTTCATGCGCTGATTGGCGACCCAAGTGTGGAGATAGGGCGAGCATTACTGCCTCTGAGAGGATCAAACCGTCGGTTAAATCGAGGTTTTTCCGCATCCGTTCCGGGTACACATGTAAGCCGCTAATCACGCCAACGGTTAGGCTTAGCGCGCCATCTGTATAAATGGAAATCTCCGGTATATATGCCCATTCAATATGGTCGCTGCTCCAATCGCGCTCATGCTCCTGGATCATTGCGTCCCAGGCGGAAGGCGCCAGGCGGAGAACCAGACGCGAAAGCGCATGAATTGCTTCACAAACCATTGGATTGCGTTTGTGGGGCATCGTACTGGAGCCGACTTTCCCTAAATAGAAGGGTTCTTCTACTTCCGCCAATTCGGTATGTTGTAAGCTGATGATCTCATGTGCAATTTTCCCCAGCGTCGCTGCTATCATTGCCAGCAAGCTGGCGTATTCCGCCAGGTTATCGCGAGCGGTGTGCCAGGTGATGAGCGGCGGCTTCAGCCCCAGGATTTCCATCATTCGCTGCTGCACGGGCAAAGCTTTCTCGCCGAGCGAAGCTAACGTACCCGATGCACCGCCCAATTGACCCACCAGCAGACGCGGTTCGAGTTGGTCGAGCCGTGTTATGTGACGCTGAACTTCCGCCAGCCAGACTGCGACTTTGTAGCCAAAGGTAATCGGAAGGGCGTGTTGACCATGCGTGCGTCCAGGCATAAGGGTATCGTGATAATCCCTCGCAAGGGAGGCGAGGGCGGCTGCCAATTCATTCAACCGTTTGCGGAAGATCCTCAGCGCCTCTTTGATCTGTAAAATCGTGGCTGTATCCATGATGTCTTGAGTGGTGGCGCCCCAATGAATGTATTCCCCCGCATCGCTCTGGCAAGCTGCCTGGAGGGCGCGTATTATTGGAACGATTGGATGAACGGTTTGATCCACCCAGAGTTTGATTCGAGCGCTATCCAGACGCTCCGCACGCGCCTGGCGCGCAATCTCTTCTGCTGCCTGCGCTGGAATGACGCCGAAATCTGCCTCTGCCTGGGCAAGCGCCGCTTCCACATCTAGCCACTTTTGAAGCAGGCTCTCGGTGCTGAACACAGTGCGCATTTCATCGGTGCCGTAGAGATCTTGCAGGAAAGGGGAATCAATCATGGTAGAGGACATTGGGCAACCGCCTCGTGGTAAGTCTTATCCAATTTCCAAATCTGTATTGGTCAGGGCGTTGTAATCCCATGTAAACGCCTTGCGCTATATGTTAACGTTAAGTGTTCAAAAGATGGATGTGAATTAGATTAATATCACTAAATTTATCGTAATACGTTCAAAAAGAAATGCAGATCTTTTCAACGATCTGCTTATAGATGTTATTAATCGCTGCGATAGCGTTCGATAACGAGCGGATCCAATTCTATCCCCAGACCAGGGCGATCAGGAAGATGGATATGCCCATCCCGAATCAGAGGGTGGTGGCGCGGTAGTTCGCGCCATAGTGGATCGCGCTCCGGATGAGGAAATATTTCTACATAGAGGCCATGGGGAACGGAAGCCAGTAAGTGCATGGCAATTTGTGCCTCTTCGTGATGTGCCATTTGCACATTCAGGGTACTGGCCATACCGGCAATTCGCCGCCATTCGGTAATCCCACCAGCAATGGTGACATCTACATTCAGAATACGTACGCCGCCGTGTAAGACCAGGTCCCGACAGCCGAAGCGGGTGATCTCGCCCTGCCCGGCAACAACCGGGATCGAGGTCGCCTGACTAACCTGACGCAGCCCATCGAGCTGATCATACCAACGCACAGGCTCTTCCATCCAGCGAATATTGAGCGGTTCGACCAGGCGGCAGAATTGGATCGCCTGTTGAGCTTCCCATGCCTGATTAGCATCGCAAGCGATGATGAACTCCTCGCCCGTCGCCTCGCGCACCGCCTGCGTACGGGCGATGTCCTCTTCAAGCGTGGCTCTGCCCACTTTGAGCTTCAGCCCTGCTAGTCCCATCTCTTTATAGCTTAGCGCCTCTTCTTGCAGGGCGTGATGGTTTGGGTCGCCTTTATAGTAATAACCGCCGATGGCGATCACAGGCAACCGATCGCGGTAGCCGCCGAGTAGTTTATAGAGCGGAACCTGATAATATTTCCCCAGCGCATCCCACAGAGCATTATCCACCGCGGCAATCGCCTGCATTAGAATGGCGCGATGGTTGAGATCCAGCACATGTAAAGCGCGATTACCCAAGTCCACATTGCTGTGGAACATCTTTTCCCAGAGGCGTTCGACATTGCGTCCGTCTTCGCCAATGAGCAGGGGAGCCAGATGTTGACGAACAAGGTTCACGATGGGCGCTTGTAGGCGATCCTCATCGCCGCCGAAAGCTTCGCCAACAACGCCTACATCGGTGTAGATACGGGTGACAATGGTATTGCGACTGATGATTTTATAAGTTCCGCCAACGAACTCGCGATCCAGGCTTCGCTCTAAGGGGATGATTTCGACGCGTTCAATTTTCATCTTAAATCCTTCAAGGAAGGCAATGTGCCACCCTGCAGATGTTTGGGCGGCGCGGTGGATTGTCGCAAGACGAGATCGAAATCAATCGTCATGAAGAGCGGCGGCGATGCATATTTGTCCGCCTTGTTGATGCGGTTCATCAGCAGATCTACTGCGGCATGGGCAAGCTTGGTGTGATCGTGCGTGATGGCGGTGATGGGCGGTGTCGAGAAGGAGAACCAGTCCAGATCATCGAAGCAGATGATGGACATATCCTCTGGTACGCGAATGTGATACTGGCGGAGGGTCTTCAGTACGCCTGGCATCAGTGCATTACTGGCGACGAAGATCGCAGTGGGTGGCGCGGACATACATAACAATTCCGTGGCGGCGACCTGTCCCAAAGTATTCCAATTGGAGCCCAACTTGATGTAGTCGGGTTGGATCTCTACTCCTGCCGCCTCCAGTGTTTGTTGAAAGCCCAGCCATCGGTCATGGTTACTGCTGTGTCGTGTATCGCCGCCGATATAGGCAATCCTTCGGTGGCCAAGGTTGAGTAAATGCTGCACGGCCACGCGGCTGCCGGCCATATCTTCGAAGACAATTGTATCCAGCATATCTTTGATCACCCGTCGCACCAAAGTCACGGCTGGCACCTGTCTATCCTGGATATATTTAATAAGCGTCTCGTCGTCGCTGCGGGTTGGCACCCAGATCAAGCCGTCTACCGGATACCCCAACATATCGTATAACATCCCCTCTTCGACCTGGGGATCGTCGCGAGTCGAAGATAACCAGAGATGATAACCTTTTTCGTAAAGCAACTGACTCAGCGAATCGGCGAGGGAGGTGTAATAAGCATTAAGCAGATTGGGAATAATTAAACCGACCAGGCAACTCGATTGCTGGCGTAGATTGCGCGCCTGCAGATTGGGTTGATAATTCAACTCACGGGCGGCGGCAAGTACGGCCAGCTTGGTTTTTTCGTCAATATAACCTCGGCCGCTGATAGCGCGTGACGCCGTTGCAGTGGACGTCCCGGCTAGCTGTGCTACATCTTTTAAACTGGCTCGTTTATTTTTCGGGTTCATGATATTTTCACCTGACGTTACCTGTTTATTAGAGCGGATTTGTTTCGATACACCTAGCGATATATTCTACGCGTTCGATTGAATTGTGCCGCAAGAAAAGGTCAACCACGCCGAAGATTATCGGTTTAATGTGGACGAGATTGAATATCTGGTCAATATATTTACGAAATTCGCTCTCTGGGGTGGTTTCTTCAAGTATCGGCGTGGGGATGCCTCCCCAGATCAGGGGACCCTTTGACCAGGCGCGCCAGGCTTCTTCAAAGGTGCACTCGGTTAGGGGATATGGTGAGAAAGATTCACATACATCTAAACCGCTTTCTGCCAACAGCTTCAACAAGGGCTTTACGTTTCCGTCAGTATGACTACCCACTTTTTTCCCCTGGCGATGGAGATGATCGGTATATTTTTGTAGATCGGATCGGCAGTACTGGCTGAACAAGCGTGGATTGGTCATCATGCCATGCAAATTGTCGGGAAATTCCACGTAGGGCCAGTCAAAGTCCTTCAACTGATCTATAAACTCCATCATTTGTGTATCTAATAATCGCAACAGGCGTTGGACCTGATTGGGGTTGTCGTGCAAATTATAAAAAAGATGCATCTCCCCGAAGTACTCTAATAAAACTTGTTGAAAAGGGATACGATGTAACAGGGGAACGACAAAAGCGATCTCACCCAGGCGTTCTTGTTCGGCGCGAATTTTATCATACTGTGGAACGTATTCCACTCGTTCAAGGATGTATTCGACGACTGTCAGATCGTTGCTGTCTTTGATCAAGTGTTCTTTGAGGTATGGATCGGTGCCATGATAAACGCCTTCGGGCAGCATGGCGTGGCGAAGGCGCAGACTGCCCACCGGCGTGCGCAACTCGATGATCGTCTCGCCTGCCTTTTCTGTTGAGACCAGATCCCACATGCCGGGAAAATTTTCGATTGTCGGTTCGTATTCTTGGAAAAATGGTTCACCTTCAAAGGAAGCCAATACTTCCACCCGACGCAGTTTCAGCGCATAGGGGGTCATGAACTTTAACTGTCCTACGCCAACAGCTTGATGCACCTCCTGCAATGTCATATCTTGAAAGCGCGGAGGAAGAGTGTTGGAGCGGGTATGGCTCTTGTACCAGGTTTCCAGGCGTGTGACAAATGCAAAGCGATCGGGCGTTTGCCCATTCAACGTGGCCAACAAACGTTGACGCTGACTCCAGGGTTTGGGTTTGTTTGGAACTGGATTCATGAATGTTACCCTGTTATTCTGTCAAGATCGAAATGAGTAAATTCGTCTGCAAGGTTTCAGCAGGTCGTAAGGATAAAGCCTCGCCTCTTTGAATGGCTTCGGTCAAGTTCAAATGCGAAGCCCAGGGTTCAATACCCAAGCCGTAAATTCCGGTCAATGGCGGTAGATCTGCGCCGCCCAACGGGCGCCAGTTGACCAGACAACCAAATACCTCGGCATCCCACTCCAGACGGAAGCAAAGCTTTAGATCGGGGTTGGCGACCTCTAAACGGCCGTCTTCCAGCTCGGTCAGATAGATGTCGTCGTGCCAGTGAGCTTCTGGTCCAGGAATATAACGCAAGTCTATCTTTTCGCCGTGGCGGCCCAATGCATAGGGCCATGGCTCTTCTTGTCCAGGCGCTAAGCTGGCAGTAGCTGGCTCGTAAAGCTCCGCAGGGGTGATGATCGTCGCCGCTGGGATATCCATTCGACACCCTGCGCTGAGGAAATTTCCGCCCAAAACAATGTGTTGTCCCCAGAGAAAATACTCCTGTTGGTCAGAAACATTCTTAACTTTAGCTTCGACCT
>DYGV01000185.1 GCA_020724505.1 Anaerolinea thermophila | reverse complement strand
CAGTCTAATCAGGTGGAAACGGCGGTGGAGAAATTCCAGGTGATTGCACGCACCTATGCGATGCGCGGCGAAGCCCAACAAGCCATCGGCTATGCTCGGCGAGTGGTGGAGCTGGCGCCGACGGACCTCAACGCACGCCAGCGCTTAATTGATCATCTGGTTGCGTTTGGCAAAGCCGAGAGCGCCATTGAAGAATATATTCAACTGGCAGAAATCTATTACAGCTTGGCAGATTTAAGCCTGGCGCGCAAGACTTACACCGACGCGCTACGCACCGCGCAACAGACCAATGTAGATCGCGCCTTGCGGGTGAAGATCCTGCGTCGCATGGTGGATATTGACATCCAAAGTCTGGATTGGCGTCAGGCGTTGCGTGTGCTGGAGCAGATACGTACTTTGCAGCCCGATGATGCGGAAGCGCGTTCTCAAATCATCCAATTGAGTTTTCGCTTGGGGCAGGAACAGCAGGCTCTGGCGGAATTAGATAACTATATCGGTTATTTGAATAGCAACAACCAAGCTCCCCGCGTGCTTCAATTTCTAGAAGGGCTGGCCGCCGAATATCCTGAGCGCATCCCCGTCCGGCGTAGGCTGGCGGATGCTTACCGCTCTGTTGGCAGGATCTCTGATGCGGTATTTCAGTTGGATGCTATTGGGGAGATGCTGTTACAAGCTAATGAACGCAATGCGGCGATCCAGACCATCGAAGCCATCATCGCTTTGGATCCGCCCAATAAAGTCGAATACGTTCAATTACTGGAGCAGCTTAAACACAGGTGAGGGTATTTACCACCAAATGCGAAATGAAGTCACGGTGGTGGTCTTAATCGCGCCCAGCGATGCAGTCACTTCAATCTCCGCCAGGCCGATCTGCTCTGTTTCAAAATCGAATGCATACTGTGTGAGACCATGGACGTTGGTGACATCGGGGACAATAAAGCGTTTCTCTGTTTGGCCTGGCAAACGTACAATCAGTGTGATCTGGACATCCCGGATGGCTAATCGGCGTTGATCCTGGACGAAAATATAAACCTTCTGAGAGCCAGCCCTACCGGTCACAGCATTCTGCACATAAGCCCGCGCCCGCAGTTCACGGATCGCCAGGATATTCTCTCCATCAGTTGTTGGCAAAAGGCGCGCCGGATCCTCTTTTTGCTCGGTGAAATAATACTGACCTAAATCAGTCAATTTGACCCAGTGTTTTTCCGGTCTTTCAGGTCGCCATTCGAAGCGCGCGTTTGTAAAGTATTGAACTCGCAGCCCATCGTGAGATTCGAGCTGTGAAATCGGTCGGCCGAAGATCGCTTCGCCGCCGTTGGCGCGATAGAAGTCCAAGAAGGCATGACAAACGCGAATGTTTTCGGGGAGAAAAGTTTCGCAAGCCGCCGAATCGGGCTGCTCCAGGATCGGATTTCCCGGCACATAGGCGTAAAGTCCCAGCGGGGCTAAACGCACTTGCTTGCCGAGCGGTTCGGTTGGGTGGTATTCAAAACGGGCTTTTTGGAAGTACTGAACAAGCTGATTGGTACGTCTGTCTCGATAAGCGTCCGTGATCGGGTAGCCGAACACTACTTCAGGATTGGGTACGCTTTGATAGAAAGCCAGAAATTCTCCCGTCACTGAATGACCGGTCTGCTCGAAATCCCGCTCCCCAGTTTGAGCCCGGCTCGTTTGCAAGCCAAGCGTCATCCCCAGAAAAATGAAGAGCAAGATAAAAATCAGACGCCCCAAACGCATATCCACATTATATGTGATAATTGCAAAAGATTCAATAGTCTATGTCAAATTTAAATGAGCTGGCAATTCGCTTGTGGAATCCAGGATGAGGTCGGCGCCGGCTCGACGCAGTTCAATTTCTTCGCCAAATCCGCATAATACGCCCACCGTTTGAGCGCCGGCGGCTTTACCGGCGCGTATATCCACCGTGGTATCTCCCACCATCAAGCAAGCGGATGGCGGCAGATCCAATTGCTGCGCCGCCCACAAGACTGGGTCGGGATATGGCTTGGTGTGACGGCAGGTTTGTCCGGCGACGATGATTTGAAATAGAGGTGTTAGCTGATACGTATCCAGAAAGGAGCGTGTTTCGCTCTCGCCGCGGGCGCTCACAATGGCAAGAGGGTAGCGCTGGCGTAGTTTATTGAGCGCTTCCTGAACCCCAGGGATCATGGGATGGATTTTACCGGGGAATCTGCTACGCCGTTTCCCTAATCGATTCGAGGCCGTGGCTGCTAAATTATCAATCCCAAGCCTATCTGCCAGATGATAAGCCAGGTTGCCCGGGTCTTCTAAGCCCATGACGATTTTCCGCGCCAGAAGGCGCACATCTCGTCGCTTAGAAAGCGCCGCCATTGGTCGGAGCAGTTGCGTCAGACGCTCCACCCATTGATCGTCGGTATCCCGCAATGTGCCATCTACATCGAAGCACACCGCCCGCACCAGACTGACATCCAGAGGCATAGCAATCTCCTAGAAAATGAGCATCGCCGCCCAAATCACGCTTAAAGCGCTGAGACAAATGCATGCAGCAATCGTCAGCGTTGAACACGTCAGGAGGATTTTCCGTGGGGTCGAATTCATCATCACCTCAGCCCACTTTTCTCAATACGGATCCCATTACCAGCAAACCTACCCCGCCCAGCACTAGCCCTACAATGATCGCCAGCAATGGATCAACCCTAGCGCTGTGTTGCGCCGCGGATTGTCGCTGTAACGGCACGGCCGCGTCGGGCGCCGGCGGCGCGCTGTCCACCTGAGCTATTGCGGTGGGTGATCGTTGTACGGTTCGGGTGGGACGCAAGGTTGGGGTTGCCGCGTGATCCGCCTCCGTCTCGCTGGCTTCCTGCATCTCAAAGGTGGCGGTAGGCAACGAGCCTGGGGGTTGAATAATAATCTTTTGCCCTGGCAAGATGAATGAACGATCGTTCAAGCCGTTGATGCGCAGCAGATCCGCAATACTGATCTTATATGTAGCGGCAATTGTCCAAAGTGTTTGCCCGGGCTGCACCACATGGATGACAGATCCGTCCGGGCCTGGGGTTGAGACAAGCACCGGAAAAAACGCCGCAGCACTGGCTGCTGGCGTCTGGCCATCGGAGGATGTGGTGACTGCAAGTTGCGTCGCGGCGTTGCCGGCCGCTGAGCTGACACCACCGACATCCAGGGTATAGAACACTCGCTCTCCATTTCTGGCGACGCCGGCGCCGGCATCCTGGTGCCGGGTGGAAATGAGAGTACTCAGATGCAAGCTATCGCCCTGCCACCAGTTGACCGCTTGTTGGGGCGTGGCGTTCATGCCGCTGTAAATATTCTCAATCACAGATACCGCAGCTCCATTGCCGTAACCGGCTGCCAGCGCCCGCGCCAAGACGCTCGATCCGCCCTGACCCGTATGAGTAGCCGAATTGATGGATGCCTGGTATTCGCTGTGCGCCTGTGCGGCGGCCATCAACGCCCCATTGACTTGATAAGCGGGCAATCCGCGAGCGGCGCGTACCTGGTTGACGGCATTAATCACATCCTGAGCGCTGAGCAACCCTTTTCCAGGCTCGGTGTACGCCTGCGCCTTGTGGATAGTAACAGGGAAGAGGCTGAAGCTGAACAACAGCAGGCATATCAGCGCGCTCCAGATTCGGCGGCGCTGCCTGCCTTCCTTGTGTGAATTTTGCTGAAACATATTTCTTGGTTTTAACCTCGTCTCTTCAGCCAGCCCAGCAATTGATCTATCCCCCAGGCATTGATTACATCGGCTGCTCTGACCCAGCCGCGACGGGCTGTTGCCACCCCAAAGGGCAGCATGTCGAAATCATGATCGCTGTGAGCATCGGTATTGATGCTCAATGGAATGCCCAACTGCGTTGCTCGCCGCGCCAGTACATCATCCAGATCCAGGCGGGATGGGTGCGCGTTAATTTCCAGGGCTACCCCATGCTCAACGGCAGCGCGAAATACAGCTTCGATATCCAGGTCTGCCCCCTCGCGATTGGGGATCATACGACCGGTAGGGTGGGCGATGATGTCCACATGCGGGTTGCGGATAGCCGAAAGCATCCGCTCCGTCACCTGCTGGCGTGGTTGGCGCAGACCAGTGTGCAAGGCGGCGATGACGATATCCAGGCTGGCCAGCACTTCATCGGGGAAATCCAGCGCGCCATCGGCGCGAATTTCTACTTCGCAACCTTGCAATAAACGGATCGAATCGCCCAGTTCGGACTGGACAGCGTCAATTTCGAAGCGCTGCGCCTGAATTTCATCCACCGAAAGACCTCCTGCTACCCCCAGGCTGGCCGAATGATCGGTGATCGCCAGCACCTTCAATCCACGCGCTTGCGCCGCTTTCGCCATTTCACGAATAGAAAGCTTGCCATCGCTCCAGGTGGAGTGGGTATGCAGGTCGGCTATGATGTCTCCCGTGGAGATGACCTGAGGCAGTTCGCCTGCCAGCGCGGCCTGGATTTCGCCGCGATCTTCGCGCAACTCCGGCGGTATCCAGGGCAGCCCCAACGTTTGATATACCTCTTCTTCCTGGGCGCAGAGCAACTCGCTGCCATCCGGGCGCAGGAACGCCTGATCCGATAAGGACAGGCCGCGCTTCAGCGCCAGTTCCCTCAGGCGGACGTTGTGATCTTTCGAGCCAGTGGCGTATTGCAATGCGGTGCCGAAGCGTTCCGGTGGGTGCACCCATAGCTGGGCGCGCAGATTATGTTCGAACTCAACGCTGGCTTTGGCGACGCCCTGGCTGACCACCCGCGCAACCTGGGGGTGCGATAGAAGCGCCTGCATCGCCGCTGCGGAATCCGCTGCTGCGGCCAGTAGGTCAATATCGCCCACCGTGGCGCGCATTCTGCGCAGGCTGCCGGCGATTTCGACTGCGCGAACGCCAGTTGCCTCTTGGATGAGCTGGAGCAATTCTTGGGCAAAGGGCCAGGCTTTTCCCAACGGCGTGCGCGTGGTGCGTCGCGAAAGCGCTTCAATTCCTGCCAAAATGCGCGCCTCGGACTTTTCACCCATGCCCGGTAGAGAGCGCAATTTGCCCTCTCTGGCGGCTGCCTCCAGCTCAGCCAGGTTGGTCACGCTCAATTGCTTCCAAAAGAGCGCCGCTTTCTTGGGGCCTAAATCTGGCACTTGCAACAGATCTACCAGGCTTGGAGGCACCTCGCTCTCCAACTTTTGCAAAAAACCCAGCTTTCCAGTGGCGATGAGTTCATCGATTTTCTCGGCGATGGCTTTGCCTATGCCGGGGATTTCCGTCAACTTCCCCTCGCGCCAGACATCCATCACATCCCGACCCAGGCTGGTCAGACTATCCGCGGCTTTGCGATAGGCTAAGATCTTGTAAACCACCTCGCCTTTGATCTCCAGCAGGTCAGCAATGCGCGTGAATATATCTGCAAGCTGTTGGTTGGAATATCTACGTGTAATATTGGACATCTCGGCTCAATTTTACCACCGCTCAGGGCGCGCCCAGGACATCGCCGGGCGGGCGATTCTCTGGCTGCGAGCTGGAGCGCACTTTGTCGCATTGGGTTGTTGTATAATTCAATCTATGGGACGAGGGGAGTATTGTTCTTAAATGGCTGCTGGAGTTGCGTGGTGAAGAATTATCAAACAGTCGTTGCAATCACCCTAATGATCCTTGCAGGTTTGTGCCTGGCGGGGGCGCTTGTATCCGCGGCGCTGGGAGTCGCTTACTGGCGTTTACTCTCCGGGGCGTCAGCGCGGGTTGCGTCCAGCTTGTCTACAGCGACGCGCGTCCTACCTTCAACGACAGGTGTTCATATTCCCACTTTAACCCAGAATACTCCAGTTCCGACCGCCACCACACCAACTGCCTCAACGACGGTGGAAGTTTTGCCTCCAACTGTTCCAACCCTTCCGCCAACGATCACTCCTAGCCCCACTTATGCGCCCGTCGCTCTGGACGCTTCTTGTATTCTATTAAATCGTCCATCCACCCTCGCCCAGGTGTTGCGCGTGATAGATGGCGTGACGATTGAGGTAATGGCCGAGAACCAGATCTATCCGGTGAGTTATATCGGCGTGGGGCTGCTTGAGTTTGAGCAGGACGCCATCGTTTGGATTCAGGCGAAAGAAAAGAATGAGGCGCTTGTGGGAGGGAAGCAGGTGCGCCTGGTGCAGGATCGCAGCGATGTGGACGGCAGCGGAAAACGCCCCCGATATGTGCTCGTTGGCGGCGTTTTTGTCAATCTGGAAATGATCCGCAGCGGTTATGCAGTTGCGCTCAGCACCCCTCCCGATCTGAGTTGCGACGCACTGTTTGCAGAAGCGCAACAGCAAGCCATTCTGGCGGAGCGCGGCTTGTGGGCGCCAGCGCCGACAGCCACGCGCACGCTCATCCCGTTGCCAAGTGTCACTGCGGCGACCACCGGCGCCATGGTGATCACCGGCGTCTCGGAGCGCGGCACGCTTTGGCAGGAGCCAGAGGAATTTGTCGAATTTCGCAACGATACGGAAGATTCCATTCAACTGAAAGGCTGGACGTTGCGAGATAATGAAAATCATGTTTTCGTTTTTCCTTCGTTCGTCTTGGGCCCGGGTCAATATTGCCGCGTCTATACTAATGAATACCATCCCACGTCCTGCGGATTCAGCTATTACAGTCCTTCGCCCATCTGGAACAACGACGGCGACTGCGCGTATTTGAAAGACCCCTATGATCAATTGATTGATACATTTTGCTATGATTGAGCAAGAATAGCTCATTGCTGTGATGAGTCACGTAAAAAATAACGCCCAGCGCAAAGAACTTGCCGAAGCGCGTTGCTTGGATCGAATAGGAAAAAACCTGAAAAATCCCCCCGATCAGGGCGTGTTGTAAAATTGCCGCCCAATCAGCTTTTCTGTAAGCAGAGCGCCACCCAATCTCCGCTTTGGCGTTGTTCAGCAAGGCGCAAAGGATGCCGTTGTGCGGCCGCGAGCACCTCTCCAGCCTGTTCTTCAAGAATTCCGGAGAGTATTAGATACCCGCCTGGGGCGAGAATGGTTTCAAGCCCCTCATCCAATAAACGCCTCAACACCGGCGCCAGGATGTTTGCCAGGACGAGGGGCGCCCGACGCAGGGAAAATTTGCCGGCGCGAATTTCTGCCAGCGATCCTTGCCCAAGTTCCAAGCGCTCAGCTACGCCGTTCGTCTGCGCATTCTCGCGTGCGGCTTGAATGGCGTCCGGGTCAATATCTACCCCCAGGGCGCGCCGCGCTCCCAATTTCAACGCGGCGATAGAAAGGATCGCCGTGCCGCAACCCACGTCAATTACATCTCTATCCTGTTCGCGAACGTAATCGGGTTGCAATATTTCTTCGATCAGCTCCAGGCAGAGCTGCGTGGTGGGATGGGTGCCGGTGCCAAAAGCCA
>DYGV01000184.1 GCA_020724505.1 Anaerolinea thermophila | reverse complement strand
ATGATCCTGCGCTGCCCGGCTCAGCCATTCTTTCAGCGGGCTAATTTCCTGACCGCGAAATTCTTCTTTTGAGCCCGCCTGTATCACACCCTGAGAGTTGAGCAGATAAACGTCTGCGGGTTCGCGTTGACCGGTGGGATCTATTAAGATGTTCTTCAGCGGCTCGTAGCTAACCTGCCCAATCAACACCCCCATGGATTGATTGTTTTCATCAAGCACCGGATAGGCAGCGTAAATCACCGTTGCGCGATCAAGCGGCGAGACGGTCGGCGCACTGACATAGCTCACCCATTTACCGGCTTCGAAAAAGTCTTGCCCGGCGAAGGATTGTCCTTCGAATGCTCGCTCGGTAGCCAGCACCACTTCGCCATTTGTGTCAGCCAGGAACAAATTGGTATAGTATCTGGAACGCTCCACCTGGGCTATCATGCGGCTCCGTAACAGGTCGCGCTCCTCTTCGCTGCTCTGTTGGCTGACGATCCCTTGCACATCGGCCACTGCCAGCTCACCGGCCAGCGCATGTCCCAATTCTGCTTTCAGCGTGTTCGCCCACTCGCGGATGATTTGCGCTTTGAAGCTCACAATGGCGTTGGCCTGGCGGTTAATTTCATCCTGGGCGCTGCGCGCGCCGGAGACGACCTGCATCAGGCTAAAGCCGGAAAGGGAGATCATGACCACAGCCAGGAAGGTCAGGATCAGACGAGTGCGGATCGACTCCAATCTGTTCATGCTAAAACCTCACCAGCGGCGAACCTGTCATCTGCACGGCCAGGAAGTTGATGAAAAAGAAGCCGAAGAACAGGGCGTTGGCCGCCAACGCCAAAATAGACCACCAGGTGATACGCGCCGGGCGCGGCAGTTTAAGATTAAGGTAGATCATCGCCAGCGGGAAGAGCATGGCGGCGAAGTTTGACAGATTGCCCGAAAGAACGCTCAACCCTACCGGCGTATCCAGATGAATGATGATGCTGATGACTAGGATCAAACCCGCCAGAGCAGCGTAATAGAAGCGCCGAGGATCATTTTTCGCCCATCGGCGGAAGCGCCCGCTGACGCCATACAGCCCATCGGTCAGATTGCGCGCCAGAAGCTCCAACACCGCAATCTGGGTCGAATACAAAATCACGAAGCCGGTAATCAGCGCCCAACTGCCCACCAATTGCCCATAACGCTGACTGAGCAACTGGGAAACAGCGTACAAAATCTCGTTTTGGCCCGGCGCCGGCTGACCCGAATTGATGATTAGGTAGCTGATTAGGATGCTGGGTAGGGCGATCCCCAGCAATGCGCCGACAAAGTAAATGCCCCACTGATCCAACAACAGGATGCGGAACCAGCGCTTCCATCGCAATGCGTTCTGCTCATCTTCGGGGAAGGTCACTCCCGCGGGTCGGATGGCCGCGGGTTGGGGGTTGAACAAGGAGGGCAGGTAGCCGGTGTAGTGACCCATGGCATACCCTTTATCGCGATAATAGCCGACGAACATGAAATTCAGCCCGGAAGCCAGCGCGGCGAAACCTGCCAGCGCCCCCAGCAGGGTGATATCCACCCCTTGTGGTGGACGAGATGGGATTACCAGAGCGGCTAGCGCTCCCCCCAGGTAACTCGGCGGCACTGCGACGAACGTGACCATTGCTAAACCGATCAGGATATACGGTAGGAAAAGACCCTGCACTGCTTCCATGGTGCGTTCAATTTTCCTACCTACCATCAGCAGGAGAAAGACGCTGAGCATCAACCCAATGCCAATTAGGCGGGCGATTTCCAAATCCGCCTCGCTAACAGGGCGATCTACGATCAACGCGTATAGGCTGCTGCCCGCGGAAACCGCCCATCCACCCAGGATGAAAGCGGCGATGAAGCTGAGCAGCGCCAGCGGAACCCAGAGCAGATAACCGGGCGGCGTGCGACCGAACCCCACCACGGGCGGCTCGCCGGTAGCCAGGGTGTAGCGCGCCAGCTCTATGTTATAGAAGACCTGCAAGATGGTAGAGATCAATACCACCCAAAAGATACCTTTCAAGCCATACTGGCTAACGCTCAACGGTCCCAGGATCCACTCGCCGCTGCCAATCGAAAGCCCTAAAGCGATGACGCCGGGTCCAAGCGCCAGCAGCAACATCTCTTCCCAACCGAGGCGCTTCACTTTGAATACCTGCTCTGGCGTTGGCAGGTCGGCTATCTCCAACGGAGGGCGGCTGACGCCCAAGGGGTAATTCGCCGGTCTCGCCGCCGCAGTTGAAACCGCGGCCAGTTGCTCAGCGGTCTGCCCCATAGGCGCAGTTTGTGGAGCGGGCAATGTCGTTTCTTGTGCAGCAGTCGCCAATTGCGTTTCCATCACGGGTTATCCTTCCACCGTTGGCTGGGTTTGTTCTGTAAGGAGGGGTTCGTCCTCCGGCGTCTTGTCGTCCAGCCTGGTAAGCTCTGGCTCCGCCGCCAGGCTGATCATCACTTCTGGCAAGTTGAGGGTGCGTTGAATTTCCTCCACCGCCGTACGCAGCACAGTTTGAATGTCCAGCGTCTGGCGAATACGGCTGGTAACTTCGCCGGTGAGCTGCTCGCGATAAGCCAGGCGTTGCGCCTCCTGATACAACCGCGCCCCATCCAGAGCTACGCCGAGTTGCTCGCAGATCGTCTCCAGCAGTTCGATTTCGTCCTCCTGCCACATGGTTGGTTGGTCGGCCTGCGAGGCAGGGTCTTTGGTAAAGCGCATCACGCCAACGACCTGATCGCGCACGGGGATGGGCAAGAGCAGGGTTGGCCGTTCGCCCACCTGAAGCTGGAGCGCACGACGTGTTTCGATGACCTGTCGTCGGGCGTTGGAAAGCTGCGCATCTTCGGACAGGCTGGCGCGGGCTTCAATTTCGCCATAACGATAACTCATCCCTTGAATGTTGCTGGCGCGTAGAAACTCTTGCCAGGCGCGGCGGCTGATCTGTCCATGCGCGCGTTGCGCCTCTCTCAGCGCTTCCTGGCTTTCGCTGAACAGCCGGGCGTTGTCCAGGGCGATAGCCAGTTGGTCGGCCAGGGCTTGAAAGACAGCGATCTCCATTTCGCCGAAGGCTGCTGGTTTCTGGCTTTGCACAGTGAGCGCTCCCAAAACCTTGCCGCGCGTACGCAGCGGGATGGCAGCTTCCGAACGCGTTTCGGGCAGCTCAGGCGTCGCCAGGCGCACTGCATCCTGTCCCACATCCAGCGCCAGGCGCGGCTGGGCGTTCGCCACGCTCCAGCCAATCATGCCGCTGCCCACACGAATGCGGTGGCCGCGCGCCAGCATTTTTCTCCCGGCTTCGCCGGTGCCTGCCTGCAACAGCGCCCATTCGCCGCTGGGATCCACCACAAAGAGGCCAACATAATACAGGTCAAACTGTTCGCGCATCACATCCACTGCGGTTTGCATCAGGCGACGTGTATCCAGGATAGAGGCTGTGGCGCGGCTGACCTCGATGCCGGCTTGCAGGTAGGCAGTGCGTTTCTCCAGTTCGCGCGTGCGCTCCGCCGCCAGGGTCTCCAGGGAGGCACGCATGGCTTCCAATTGCTGGTTTGCTTCTACGCGCGATTGTTCGAGAGCAGCGACTTTCTCCAGCAGCTGGCGGATGCTGGCGTTTGACAAATACATTAACCCGCCGCTGGCAAAGAAAATAACGCTTAATGAGAACCACAATCCGGCTGGGCTATAAGGTAGCAAGGGCTCACCCAACAGACCATTCAACGACGCGGTCAAGTATCCAAACCCAACCAGCGTATTCAATCCTGCCATCAATAACGCAGCGCGGCCACCCAGGAGCAGTCCGGCGATTAAAACTACCAGAGTCAGCCCCACCCATGCTACATTGCCCTCCATTTGACCTACAAAGGTCGCCAGGGTGAGCACTGTCCATAAGCCAAAGATCAAGGTCAGCGATGCCGGGCGAACTGCGCCTCGCTGCAACACCAGCCAGGCAACCAGTTCAACCGCCAGCAGAAGAGTTGCTGCAGCAAACACCATCAGCGGTCTGGTAGTTGCCAGGGCGTTTAGATAAAGCAGCAGCGTGAGGCCAACCAGGATCTGCAACAAGGTGCGCAGTAGGCGCGCCAGGCGCAATGTCTCTTCATCCAATTTTGCCCACGCCGCCGGCAGATTCTTAGGCAGGTTCATCTTGCTCTCTCCTGTCAGGCTGCGTTGGGCGTCCATCTCCATTGGCTGGCGAGTTTCCATCGCTGTCCATTGCAGTCAACTCCACTTCCACCTGGGCGATGCCCATCCGTTGAGCGATCTCTTGCACCGCGGATTGCAGGACCGCTTGCATGTCCAAAGAGGCGCGTATCTGGGCGGTCACTTCGGCGGCAATGCGCTCTCGCGCCGCCCGTTGTTGGCTTTCTAGTAGCAGACGGGCGTTTTCCACGGTTAGAGCAGCCTGATTGGCAGTCGCCTCCACAATCGCCAGCTCGTCGGCGCTCCATTCTCGCTCCGGGTCATCCGCTTCCAATCCGATGTAACCGATCACCTGGCCGCGCAGGCTCACCGGCACGCGTAACAACGCGCCTGAAACGTTTCTCAATTCGCTCGGTGGAATTCGGCGGGCTTCCAATCGGTCGTATTCGAAAATCAATTCGCCGCGCTGGGCTGCCAGGCGTTGCCACGCCTGGCGCGCTTGTTGCTGAGTGGCAAGGTTGGCTTCTTCCAGCGTGGTTAGCAAACGCGCCGTCAGACGTACATTTTCGATAGCAGTCGCTAATTGATCGGCTAGGGTCTGCAAGACGGTAATATCGTCCTGGCTGAAGGCGTTTGGCTGGGCGCTTTGAACATCCAACGCGCCGATGATCTTTGGCCCAGAGCGCAGTGGCAACGTCAGCTCTGAACGCGTGTCAGGCAGCAAACGCTCGGCGACATAGGCGCGCTCCTGACTTACGTCGGCGGCGATGCGCGGCTGGCCAAAGCGAGTTACATAGCCCACCATGCCTTCCTGCCCCACGCGCAAACGGATTTCTTTTTGCAACAACTGGCGTCCCAGCTCGCCGCTGGCAGCCTTGAGATGCGCGTATTCGCTGAGTTCATCCACCAGGAAGATACCCACATTGTAGTATCCAAAACGCTCACTAATCAAGTCCACTGCGCCGCGCAACAACGACGCTAAGTCTTGCGCCTGGGCGATCTCGTGCGCGACTTCAGCAGCGGTTTGCAATTGAAGGGTGCGGTGTTCCAGCGCTTGCGTACGCTCAGCCACACGCGCCTCCAACTGTCCTAAGGTCTGTTCCAGTTGCGCAGCCATATCGCCCAACGTGTACGCCAGTAACCCAATTTCGTCGTCGTTTTGCTCGGCCACCTGACGCAAAACCGGTGCGGGGCTGCGCCAGTCGCCGACTGCCAACCGCCCTGCAGAAGCCGAAAGCTTCAGGATAGGATCCACCAGGCGATTGGCGCCAATCCAGGCCAGGGCGATCAGCGCCAGCGAGATTAGCGCTCCTAGCGGCAGGATGCGGGTGAATAACGTTTCCTGTGTAGTACGACGTAACGCCTGTTGTAAACCAGCTACATTGCGCAGCACGTCTTCAGCCGCAACCACGCTGGCCAGGCTCCAGCCGGGGATAATCATCTCGCTAGCCGAACTACTGCGCACTGGCGCAAAGGCCATGTAAAATTCCCGTCCGTTCAAGGTCAAGATGGCGAAACCTTCTTCGCCGCTGATCATTTTTTCTAATACCTGAGCAAGGGCGGGGTCTTTCGCTGTTTGGATTAGATTAGGGGTGGGTTGTTGCGCATCCGGCGCGCTCCCCAGGAGATCCTGGTAAGCCTGTTCGGGGAGGATCACCGCATTGCCATTTTCGTCAATCAGGAAGGAATAGCCGGTGCTAAGAAAGCGCGAATTTTCGATGTTTCGTCGCACCTCTTCCAGGGTAATATCCAAACCGACCACACCCACCAGCTCGCCCTGATCGGTGACTACCGGAGCGGCGATCGTGGTCACCAGCCCCAAGCCGGTGGCGTCGAAATATACCGGTGACCACACTGGCTCGGCATGGCTAAGATCAGGATTACGCTCCAGCGCCGACAGATACCATGGGCGTTGGGTAACGCGGAAGTCCGCCGGCACCACCTCGCCTAGACGAATGTTAGGATAATAACGGGTGACGTCATGCACGGTGCCCAGATAGATAGCCGCGGCGTTGGGGTTGTTTTCTTTAACTGGTTGGAGGGTCAAATCCAGATAAGAACTTAGCTCGATATCGCGCTGCACGGCGCGATATAACTGAGGGTTGTAATCGGTATCTTTCCAAACCACGTTGGGCACAAACACGCTGGAGACGTCTTTAGCGCTGTTCATTAGCTGACCTTCGGGGCCAACGGTCATCGAAACCGTCGTCCCTGGCAGCGAAATTTTGCCGCTAAAAATCGCCCCAGCGGCGTCGGCCACTGATTGGATATCGCGGGCGGCGCGATCCAAAATCAGCGCGCTCTGCCCGGCCACACTGTTATTGATTTGCACCAGATAGGATTCCGCCTGGGCACGCAGGCTCTCAGAGCTGACATCCTGCGCCTGGCGAATGACTCCGCCAGCCGTTTCCACTGCTGCCAGGATAACCACCGCCAACGCAATGACGGTCAGCCCCAACGCCAGGGTGAGCAGGCGTGTGCGAATACTTTGCGCCGGCTTTCGGCTGATCTCAGGCTGAAGCCGGGCGTCTGTGGGAGAGAGGGGTGCGCGCGTTGGCTCGATCATCTAAACCTCTCCTGGCGTTGCGCCGCTCGGCAAGGCGCTCGAACCGTCGCTTGGCTCATCTTCCGCGGCATCCTTCGGGGGCATGGCGCTGCCTATGTCAAGATCAGAGCGAGAGCGCTCAGTTAAAATCTCCGTCGAGCCGATCTGGATGAAAGCGCGCCGCGCCCCGACCGCTTTGCCTAGTTCGCGCACCGTGTTTTGTAGAATCACTTCCAGGTTCACCGAATTGCGCATCTCCGTAGCGATCAGGTTGATTTGTTGTTCACGCGCCGCCAGTCGTTGCGCCTCTTGCAACAAGCGCGTGCTTTCCATTACCAAAGCCAGGCGGGAAGTTGCTTCTTCTACCAGATTGGTCACCTCATCCTGCAAGACGGGGGCATCGAAACGTAGGTGCACCGCGCCGATCACCTCGCCGCGCAGCCGGATTGGCATTGCCAAAATGCTGGATGCGCCGTCGGAAGCATTCCTTCGCCAAACCGGTTGACCACGCTGAATGGCTTCCCGCGCCTCTGGTGGGGCGTCTTGCGCCGATAGCGGGTAGAGATTGACCGCCTCGGCAACCGGAGATGGCGCTACGCTACCTGCCAGGTAACGATAACCGCTGGGGCCTCGTCCACCGCGTAAGAATTCGCGCCAGCTTTGCTGCGTCAAGCGACCATGCGCTTCTTCCAACTCTGCCACCGTGCGGTTGAGCGCCTCGATCAGACGGGC
>DYGV01000010.1:33737-49847 GCA_020724505.1 Anaerolinea thermophila | reverse complement strand
AGACGCCGGCGGTACCCCCTCTGCCGCCGGAGAAGAAGCCCTCGCTTTGGGCGCGAATCTTTCGCCGCAAAAAGCCTCCTGCGCCGAACGTTGCGCCAGCGCTCGACGCGGCAGCTAGCGTTGCGGTTCAGCCTGCCAGCGTCCAGGCAACGGCGGAGGCAATCCAACCTACCACCGGACGGCCGCCGGCGACGGCTCTTTCGCCGCCGTTCGTAGAACGCCCTACGCCAACCGCCCCCGCCGAACAACCGCCTGCAAAAACAACTGCGGCTGCCCCCATTGCAGGAAAAGTGCAGGCAGCCGACGCCGCCGAATTGCAGCGCACAGCGCGCTCGATCGCCGCGCTTCGCCGCGCGGAAGCCTCCATCGGACGCGAGAAGATCCATGTCGTCGTCGTAGACGACATCCCTCAAACCCGTGAAACGGTGATCCGCACCCTGCGTTTTCAGGAAGATATTGAAGTGGATGGCACCGCCACCAACGGCGTGCAGGCGATCCATTTGGTGCGCGAATTACAACCAGATGTAGTCATCATGGATGTGAACATGCCGGATATGGACGGCATTGCGGCCACCGAAATCATCAAGCGCGAGGTGCCGCACACCCAAATCATCATCCTCACCGTTCAAGATGATGTGGATTACATCCGCCGGGCGATGAACGCCGGGGCGCGCGACTTCCTGGCAAAACCCCCGGTCATTGAAGAGCTGGTCGCCGCGGTGCAACGGGCGGCGAACCTTGCCCGTCAGGAGCGGGAGAAAATTCCGCCGCCGGGGGCCATCTCCCCCAGCGCTCCGGCGGCGTTAGCGGGTAGAGGTAAGATCATTTCTATCTACAGCCCACGCGGCGGAGCCGGCTGCACCACCCTGGCCTGTAACCTGGCGGCGGCTCTGTACAACCCGGACACACCCGTGACGGTGGTGGACGGTAATCTGCAATTTGGGGATGTGGAGGTCTTTTTCAACGTCCAGAGCCGCGCAACGATCCTGGATCTTGCGCCGCGCCTGGATGTGATGGATCTGGAATTGGTCGAAGAAGTGTTAACGGAGCATCCTTCGGGCATCAAATTCCTTTCCCCCTCTCGCCCCGAACGATCGGAGCTGGTCACCGGACCGCAGTTCAGCCAGATTTTGAATTTCATCAGCCAATATTATCCTTACGTCATTGTGGACGCCAGCCATCGCTTGACCGATGTGACCCTGGCGGCGCTAGATACCAGCGATAGCATCGTTTTGGTGACTACCCAGGATATTCCCTCCATCGCCCGCACGCGCAAATTCCTGGATCTAATGCCGTTGTTGGGCATAGACGCCAAACGAGTGTTGATCGTGATGAACCAGTTCGACTCGCGCGTGGGGATTGACATAGACAAGGTCAATCAGGCGTTCCGCCATAAAGTCGCTGCTGTGTTGCCGCTTTCCAGCGAGGTTGTCATCCCCTCGATTAACCGCGGAGCGCCGTTTATGCTGCACAAAGAAATGCTTGCCCGCCCGCTTGGACGCGCCTTTCTCAGTATGGTAGAAGCGCTGCGCAAACAACTGGTGGAGCTGGATCAAGCGGTCGCTGTTTCAACCAAGTAAGCCAACTGTCCCTACTGCCCCTTTACGCACCCGCAACAATCCGTTGGTAAAACTGCCTCGCCTGCGCCATCACGCTTTCATAGGCGGCGTGCTGCGCCACCAGTCGCAGATTGATTTCACGAGCGCGAGCGCATAATTCATCATCCTGCAAAGCTCGCAAAATGGCCTGCGCCAGCGGCCCTGGATCATCCAGCACCGCCAGCAAGCCGTTTTCGCCGGGGGTGATCCATTCACGCACCGATTCCAGGTCGCCAGCCACCGGCAGACAGCCACATGCCATCGCCTCCAGCAACGTGTTGGGTGTCCCGTCGTGGGTGGTAGGGGAGACGACCACACGCGCCCTGCGGAACAGATCGGCCATTTGCGCTCGCGTCTGGCGCGGCAGAAGTTCAACCGCCTGTTGAAGTCCGAGTTCCCGCACCCAGGCAAGGATTTGCGGCTCGTCCGCCATATTGGGGCAAATGAAACGCGCCCGCGGATAGCGCTGCAATACCTCTGCAATTGCCTGGAAAAAGACCCGATTCTGGACATAGGCGCGCACGCCGCGTGGCTGAACCACCACCGGAGCCTGGATGACCTCATCGGGCGGGGAAAACAACTCGGTTTGCACCCCACCTGCCCCCGGTAAGACGAACGTCAATCGCTCGGCGGAGAAGCCCCACTCCCGCGCCAGGCGCACATCCCGGCGGCAATCCGCGTGCAGGGCAGTTGCGCGCGACAGCGCCAGGCGTGTAAAATGGCGCATCAGCGGCGTAGAGGAGGCGTGCAAGGTGAAATCATTACCCCACACGGAGAGTAAGAGCGGCGGCGAAGTAGGCGCTGCTAAAGCCATTGCCGCCAACATTCCCTCATACGGGATACGCATGGCGTGCACCAGATCGGGTGTAACGGCGTCAACCAGGGCCTGTAAGCGGCGGGCGCTTGTCGGCAGCGTCAGCGGTCCCAAAAGCTGGCGCAGCGCAGTGCGCAAACCGACTGCCGAGTCGCTCCATATCCCTTTCAACTTCCTATTCCTATGGGGTGCCCTTACTCCACTGTCTGAGGAGGGCTTACGCCGTTTCAAGCCGCTGAACGCCGTTGGCAGAAAGGTATAGGAAGCCAGCCGCGCATCGGGTAAGCTGTCGAATGTGGAGACCAGATGGACCTCATCACCGCTGGACAAAAAATATCCGATCCAATTCAAGGCGATGGGTGAACGACCGTCGGCGACAAACAACAGGCGCATGGCGTCGGTTCAGACTCCAGAGCAAATGCTCGCCAGAGCATGTAAAAATTGCGCCGCCATGTTTTCGATGTTGGCTTCCTGAGCGACTATTCGAAAGGACTCTGCGCCCATGCTGCGCAAACGCTCCGGCTGAGAGAGCGCCTCAAGCAGCGCAGCTTGCAATGCTGGCAGATCATCCGACGGGATAAGCCAGCCGTTCTGCGGGCGCACCAGGTCATTTTGCGTGCCATCTCCCTGGGCGACGATCACCGGCAAAGCGTAAGACATGGCCTGTTGCACGGCTAATCCGCCGGTGCCGGGCAAGACAAACAGATCCGCGGCAATGAAGTAACTTTCCAGCTCGTCTCCATAACGAGCGCCGGTAAACTCTGTTGACGGATAGACCTGACTTGCCAGGGCTTCCAGCGCAGGGCGTGCCGGACCATCGCCAACAACAACCAGGCGCGGTTGCAAATCGGGCGGCAAAGCGGCGCAGGCGTACAGCAAATGATCAATGCGTTTTCGCTCTTGTAACCGTCCAACGTATAACACAGTCATCGGACGATTATCGCCGGCGCTGCGTTGCAAGGACGGCCTCTCCGGCGGCGGTGAGGTTGGGCGATGGGCAACGGCGTTGGGGGCAACAAACACCCGCTGCGGTGGAAAACCCAACTGAATGTATTCCTGCGCGCCGCGCTGACTATAGGCGATCAGGCCATCCAAAGTCCTCAAGAACTTCCAGCGCGCGCCCTGACGCCAACCGGCCAACCGACCGTCCAGAGGTGGAGCGCCCAGCCCCCAACCAAGCACAGGGCGGCCGCGAGTGTGCATCCAACGCACTGCGGCCGGCGTGCTGAGATAGCGCGGGTTAGCCTCCACAATTAAGGCATCCGGCTGCCAGGCTTCCAGCCACTCGATCAGGCCGAATTGCCAGCATTGATAGAAAGGCGAGTCGACGGTTAAAAAATGGTGGTTGCGCGCTGGCGCGTATTGAGCTTTCTCCAGTCGCTCAATATAGGGGATCTGCTCATCTGGGCGTGGTTCGCCGGCAAAGACGCTCAAACCGCCGCTGCAAGACTGAGCCAACAGATCAAAAAATGGGGCGCGATAAGCGGGCAACACCCGTTGTTGAATACCCAAACGACCTATGAAAGGCGAAAGCGTAATCCGTTCCATCTCTCTCAATCAGAATATCTCGCAGCAGGGGAATAGCCATCCACCCTGCGAGGCGTTCCTCATCAACCATGGTCCGGCGGAAAAGCCGCCACGTATGCCTTCCAATCCAGCTCCTCCAGCGAGGCGATGGGAGGAAATTTAGGGCGCATCTGGCAGAGACGATAGCCGGCCTCTGTTAACAGGCCCCAGGCGATCTGGGCAGATTGCGACCCATGCAATTCCAGCAGCAACAGCGGATGCGCTTCTTTCAGTAATCGCTTCATCCCTGGCAGCGCCAGCGCCTCGCCGCCCTCGATGTCCATCTTGACCACATCCGGCGCAGGACGTTCCAGCCGATAGGCAAATGCATCCAGGCTGACGCCGGCGACAGTCAAGTTTTCTCTGTAAATATCCCCTTGACGACCGGCGGAGCCCTCGACCTTCCCCATCCCGTTCGAGGGCCCAACCAGGAATTGCACCGGTCGCTCCTCATCCACCACTGCCGCCGGGACGATCTCTACCAACCCCAGCATATTGTTTAATTCCAGGTTTACGCGCAGGCGTTTCAGGTTTGCCGGCAGCGCCTCAAAAGCGAACACGCGGCCGCGCTCTCCCACATAACGCGCCAGCAACAAGCTGATGTAACCAATGTTCGCGCCCACGTCATAGGCGATCATCCCCGGTTTAAGCAGCGCCTCCAGTGCAGCCTGCAACTCCGGCTCATAGGTGCCCAACCAGTAATCCTTTTCGCTTTGCAGATCAAGCTGCATTCGATAGCCAGCCAGCCCGCCTGCCGCCACTTCTACAATGGTCAGCCCCTGGGGCGCGGCGCGGTTCAGGCTACGGCGGATCAGGTCTGCCAGCGGCCGCGCCTGATATAACCTTCGTTTTAGCGAGGTGGGCAAGATACGCGCCGCCCAACTCGCCAGTGAAAGCAATGGTCGTGAAAAGCTCAAACGCGCCCTCCCACCAATATCTCTAAATACGCTTCGATCATCCGCTCCGAATCAAAAACCTGCTCGGCGCGTTGCCGTGCGCCGTGGCGTAGGCGCTCGCCTGCTTGAATGATCTCTAATGCGCCCTGCGCTAAGCCGCTCACGTTAGGTGTCTCTAGCTTCCACGGGTCGCCGCCATAAGGAACGATGCGACCAGCGTCGGCGGTTACCATCTCTGGCAGCGCGCCAGTGTCGAAAGCCAGGACAGGCAAACCACACGCCAGGGCTTCGATCACGGAGTTGGGGCAAGCGGCGTTAATGTCTGCCGAGTATAACAGATGCGCCGAGCGATCCAGGGCAGGGATTTTCTGGGGAGCGACCAGCCCAGCCCAGGCGAGGCGCGCTTGTGGAGTGCGCGGCAGTAAGTACCGTTCCCAGCGGCGCTGCAGCTCAACCGGTACGCGCCCGACGACCAACAGCTCAACCGGGCGCGCCCAATCGCCTGGACCGGCAGCTATCTGTTCAGCGAGTTGCGCCGTCAGTTGGATGGCGGTCTGCAAACCCAATTCATACCCGCCCATCAGACTGCCCTCAACCACCAATACCCGCCAACAATCGCGGGGGGGACGCTCGGCGTCCGACGGCATATATTGATTCAGATTCACCCCATTATAGATCACGCTGCTGGAGGCGGGCGTCGGCCCGCAGGCGCATTCCCACCAATCCTGCACAAACTTGCTTTGATAGACAATGTGAGTAGCCAGCCGGGAGCGGATCAAGCGCAGCACCAGGTTGCCGTACTCGGCGCGCAGATAATGGCGCACTCCTGCGCGAGCAATCCCCCGCCGGCGGTGAAGCCAGTTTATCCCATCCAGGCGTTGAACAATCGGAATGCCCAACTGTCGTGCACGGCGCAAGCCCCAAAAATGGCGCGTCCCGCCGATCACCAACACCGCTCGATAGTTCAACTCTGCCAGGTCATTGCAGACCTCGTAGCCGCGAGCGCGCAAACCGGCGATCATCTTTTCGCGAAAGGTGACCATTCCCCCCACGCCAGAGACGCGAGGCGTAACGCAGATTCTACGCGCCGCAGTCGCATTCATCGCCCTAGTGTTCCCGTTTTCCAATGCAGCGCGCCGGCACGCCAGCCCAAATCTCCTCTTCGCCGGTCGATTCGAGAAGGACTGCGTTCGCGCCCACAATGCTACCGCGGCGCACGCGCAGCACGCCTTCTTTGCACAGCACTTTCGCGCCCGGCGATAGGATCACATCATCTTCAACCACAATTCCTTCAAAGCGAGACCGCTCCATGGGGAGATGGATGTCCGCCCGCCCCAAAGTGACGCCCGGATAAATCTTCACCCGGTCGCCGATCGTCGCCCGCGAATGGATCACCACGCCTACGCCACCATGGGCAAGCTCGAAATCCCGACCGACGGTCACACTACGGGGGATCTCCACGCCTAAGATTTTTAGCAGATAATAGGCGAATCTTCCCAAGAGCGGCAGGTTGCGAGCATAAACCAACGTGGTAGGCAAATCACGTGCCATGCGCAGAAATAGCTCTATCTATTCTTATCATTAGATTTACGTTCAAATCGTGAAAATCTCCCCCGATTATGCCACAAACCTGCGCTCCGCGTCGGCAAGCTTTTCTTGCCATTATTCAGTGGTTACCAGCGCCGATTTGGTTCGCTTCCATTCTACGCTCCAACCGCCAGATATACGGTTTTCAGAAGGCGCATACCGCCGTATATACGCTTAAGAAGGCGTTTGGAAATTTCCCGCCCCTCGCCCCGCTCCTCAAGGGGACCAGGAGGATGGGTGGGAAAGGTGGTTTTCGAACATTTTTGGTTAAATCATAGCGCCCCAGGCAGGATTCGAACCCACAACCGTCTGATCCGAAGTCAGGCGCTCTATCCATTGAGCTACTGGGGCGTCGGGGAAAATTATACCACGCTCGCCTAATTCGATTGTTGAACAGGCAGGTTGTAAAAATTATATACCGCTGTGGAAAGCTGGGCAATCAAGGCAGCGTTTGGCTCCCATACGAGTTGCTCAGGGTGATAAAGGAAGACAACCAGGATGTAATTACCGCCCGGGGAATACACGATACCTGCATCGCCAATGGTATTGATGATGCCGTTCACCGTCACCCAGCCGTGTTTATGGGCAATGGGCGTTGCTTCCGGCAGTCCGGCGGTGAGCAACATGGGCAACCGATTCTTGATCAGATAAGTATTCATCAACTGGCATTCCGCCTGGTTTATTTCGCCGGGGAAAACGGCTGGCAGCGCGCCGCCTCCATTCTGCGCGCACTGATAAATATCCTCCAGCAGCATACCAATATCTGAAGGCGTGGTCTGGCTGTATGGATCAGGGTCGGTGAAAACATCGGTGCGCGAATTGGCTGGCGTCTCCACCACTGCCAACAGCGGCGAACCAAAGGTGAAATACCCCGCCAGGAAGGTATTCTCCAACCCCAACGCCTTCATGTCCTCGGTGACCAAGAGAGGGGCGCGCGTCGGATCAATCACTCGATCCATTAACCAATCCGCAGCTTCGTTGCCCGATTTGTCAATCATGTCTTCCAGAAGCTTCATAGTTTCCGCATCCGATGTGTCGTCCAAACGCCGGAAGGTGGAAACCATGATCGGGATTTTGATGATGCTAGAAGCTGTGAAAGCAATATCCGGCTCAACCGGCACATCTTCCCCATTTCGGTAAGCGAAATGCAATTCCTGACCGGTTTGCAAATCCAACAGAAAAATACCGGCCAACCCATCGAAGCCGGCAATTTGCAATGTTTGTTTGAGCAGAATTTCCAGATTCTGAAAAACCGGACGCTGCGGCTCGACGCGTTTCAGCGGCAACTCCACCACTCGATTATCCAGCGAGTTCATAGCCGTCTCAATCAGGGGAATCGCGCCTTCGATGTCCAGCTCCAAACCCGGCTTTCCCGGCTGGAAAGTGATCGAACCCGGCACCGGCAGCGCCGGCTCCGACGGCTGATCGTAACGCATGGCAATATCCGTCAAAAAGGCGCGCAGGCGCTCCTCAGAATAGCTGGCGCTGAGCGGAATTTGGGTGGGAAAGGTGGTGCGCCCCCACAGATAATCCCAGAAATCCTCCCAAAATTGTTTCTGCGTACGCTCTAGGTTGGCTAAAGCCAGCATATTCTCCACTTCGAGGCGAAAGTCAACCACCGAAGGGTTTAGATAAATGGCGGCGCCGTTATAGCGCAAGACCACCGGCGCCGAATAAACCTCCTCCAGGCGTTGCGCCGCCGCCGCCCGATCCAGGCCGCCCACAGGGACATTGGCAATCACCAGGCCCGCCGGTAACAAGGAGCGTACTCGGCTGAAGCGCACCAAGTTCACCGCCAATAAAATAATGGCAGCCAGCAGCAAACCAATCGAGAAAAAGCTTAAGATAGAAAGCGAACCACGTCTTTTCATACACTCAATTCGAGAACACTCGAAAACCTGAAGATACAAAAATAACTATACCATAACATTTTGACCCTCAATGTGAGAAGAAAATCAAAAGCCAGGCGGAGTCGTAAATGCCGCCTGGCTGATTTCGCTTAAGATCCAAGCTGAAAATCAGCGAGAAATCACCATCTTCAACACTTTTCCCTTCTCGTCCAGCGTCAGGCGCGCCACGCGCCCATGTACACCGCGCGCAGAGGCCATCTGTTTGCTCAGGGTTACCAGGCTGCATCTTTCTGGCGAGGTTTCAAGCGCTTTACTGCGTGGACGCGTTTTTCCTCCCTTTGAGGCGTCAGAACGGTTGAGTAAAGCAAAGCTCTGTGGACGGGGTTCAAGTTGGCTGGCAGGACAAGTGTGCCCCTCCCCTTCGCAAGACGCCCGTTGTCGCGCCACCATCAGTTTGGCATCTGCCATGCCGGGCAAATGACGGGCAACAAGCTGCCTCACCGAAGCCAGCGCCTCAGGCGAGAGCGGCACGGCTCCTTCGGGCGTATCCACGCGATCGCAGATGATAGGAATCTCCGTTAGCAGGCTTTCCAGGTAACGCTGTGTCTTCGGCAAACGCCGATCCGCAGCGATCGAAGCCAATGGATCCCCATAGAGCGTAAAAGTGATTAGCGTTTTCTGATCTTCGCCATCTAAAAAACCCTGCCGACGCGACATCTCCGAAGCCAAATAAATCTTTGCCTGACGCAACGCCTCGCCGGCCGGCGCCCCTTGCTGGATAAACTTCCAAAAAGTATGCGCCAACAAATCCGCCGCTGCCAGGGGGCCCTCGACCGCGCCGTAAGACATACAGGTAGAGCCAACCACCGCCAAAGCGCCTGCTTGCAGGAAACTCAACGCCATGCATTCATGCGGAGCGCGCCCGTCAATCTGCAAGCCATAACAGGCTTCGCTGAACACAATACGCGGCACCTCCTGATCGGCGTCCTGCGCAGCGCAGAGGACATCTTGCGGGCGCAACGCCACCGGATAATCAGGCGCATCGGAAGGGTCCAACGGATCGCGTTGACCAAACCATTCCATCGCCTCCGCCTGACCATGCAGGTTGAAATAACCCAGATGGCCGTACAACTTCGGCACCTTGCCCTCTGTTTGGGCTACGCTCTCATTCGACTGCGCGCCATTCGACCCCAACGGAGGCGAAACGTGCATCGCCGATGGCCTGCCAATCGGGCGAAAGACAAGCGCAGAAGCCGATTTCCAAACTGCGGCAGTATATCCAAAAGCGCGCGGCCGGCGGTGGAATAACTTTGTCGCCTTTTTCTTTCGCCCAGAATTCATAAGGCTTTCGGAACGGACGACCTGCGGCGTTAGACCCCAAAAAGCCCACAGCCGCGACCAGATCTGCCGGAGCCATGAGCCCTTTTGGGTGACCATTTCATGGGAGCGACGAATAGCGCGCAGAGCATCCAACAACAAGCGGGCGTCGTTGCCTGCGCCGCCCGGCAAGCGCCCAACCGGCCACTCTGGGATGAAGTAATTCTCATCCCGCGTGGCGTAAGGGTTGTCGGACGGCGCCTCATCGTCGAAATCGTCCACCGGGTTTGGCAAGCAATGAAAGGGAATGATCTCCGGCCCACCTACGAGAAGCAGCGCCCCAATACACTCGCCGCGCCGACCCAGTGCTTCATCCAGGTCGGCTAGGAACAACTTCAGCTCCCAGGGATCGCCCGAACGCACAGGAGAAAGCCCCAATGGAGTTAGCAACGCCGGGTCATCCGCCAGGATGAGGCGACCTCCCCACCCCCGGTCTTTCTCGATAGCTTGTGCCAGCGCGTTCATTTCGCTTTCCAACAAAGCCGCCACTCCAGCACCATATTGCGCTTCCAGGCGACCACGCAGCGAAAAGACAATATAGACAGGGTATCTCCCATCCAGATGGCTCAACGCTGGCAACTTCAATCGCTGCGCCAGCGCGTCCATTTCTTGGAGAGCCTGGTTCAGCTCTGCATCCAGGGTTTTTCTGACCCTCGGTTGGCGAGGCTCCTTACGTGCAGTAGCTTTGTCTTGAGTCGCCCGGCAGACCAAACGTTCCGTATCCTGAAGCCCGGATGGCTGAACGCCAATTGTGTCCGGCGACGGTGTTTGTTGAGGAAGTATCGGATTCCAGATATTTGGCGCAACCGCGTCTGCCCCGGTTTCTGAAACCGCATCGCTCGCCTGTTGCGCCAACTCCCCTGCCGAATCCGCCGAAGGATGATCCGAGTGTAATACAATAGGCGCTTCATCAACAGAAGAAACGGCGAACAAATCTTCATCGGCTGGCGAGAAGGCCCACTCCAACCCTGCCGGTGTGCTGGTCAATTCATTTTGAGGGGTAGTTGAGATGCGCACAGGCCGGGTGATTTCATCACTGCCGTCTGAGGATGGTTCAGGGGGCAACGCATCTCCTGTTTCAGTCATAGCGGAAAAGGAGGAGGCAGCACCCTCGGTGAGCCTGTTCCAACCCAGCGCCTTGCTCACCTCTGCGGGGATGGAGAGGCGCAGCGCCAGTTCCATGCGCTCCGGCCAAAGCGCCTGGTACGGATGGCGCTCCCCGAATAATCGCCGCGCCACCTGCCCGCCGACATCACGCGCCGCCGCCTGATGCAGCAACGCCACCCCCTCATCTTCGCTGCCGGCCTCCAGTGACCAGACTGCAAGATGAAGCATACAAGGCAGGCAATCTGGCCAGCGTTGAGAGTATTGAACGGCAATCTCGCGGCGCTGCTGCGCTGTAAGGTGGTCGCTGCGCTGCAAGCAAGCCAGGTGAACAACATACGGCAGCGGCTCATCAGGCGCAGCGCGCAGCGCATCGCGCGCCAGTTTTTCCGCCATTTCCAGCTTGTTTTGCGCCAACGCCTGGCGCGCCAGCCACAAATCGCCACCCCAAGACGCCAACGCGCGTCTTTCTCGACAATGTCCGGTCAGAGCAAAGCGATGCGTGAAGACCGAATTCTTCGTCCGTTCATCCAACTGATCCGCCGCGCTCGCCAAAACCTCAACCGCTTCTAAGAATTCTGGGTCTGCCCGCCGCAAGCCCTGCAAAATCGTCGCCGCCTGGGCGGGTCGGTTTTCACTCAACAAGGTTTGAGCATAAATCAGACCGGCCTCAAGATCACCCGGGTAGCTGGCAAGCCAATCCAAAACCGCCAAACGGGCAAAGCGGTATTGTCGAACCGACAGGGCAGCGCGCAGGAGGTGCAGATAGTGATGCCGAGAGATCAATTGACTCATGATGCAGGCTCCGAAGGGTTGATGCGACGATTATGCACCAGGTTCAGGGCGACCACTGCGCCGAGCAAGCGATGGATGCTCACTTCATTGGGCGCCATTTGAGCGGCGCGCCGCAGCATGGCTTCGGCGGCAAGATAATCTTTGCTGTCTTTCAACGCCAAAGCTGCCTGATAGTAGGGACGATAATCATTGCCGGCTACGCTCATCGCCTTCTGATAAACCTTCAGCGCCTGGCGATGCTCGCGACGTTCCTGATAGACCCGCCCCAGTTCGAGATACGCTTCCAGGCGCTCCGGCGCGTGGTTGATCGCCTCGCTCAAGTGATGGATGGCTTGATCTAACTGCCCGACGCTGCGCATGTGTAAGCCGATCAATACATGTAAGTCAGCGCGTTGCTGCTCGCTCAGCCCGCCGTTCTGCTCTTGCAGCGCCAGACGAGCGGTTTGAACCGCAGTCTCCACCTCGCCGGACTCTTTGAGCCACTCCGCCAACAGCGCCAAGAGTTGAGGCTGCCCTGGCTGAGCGGCAATCATCTCCTGCAAGATTTGAATACCGGCAGATAAACCCTTCGAGCGCCGCGCTAATCGAGCGCGCTCGATCTGCATCGGCAGTGGGTTCTCGCTCAGCGTCATAGCGCGCTCCAGCGCCGTCAAGGCGTCCGCGGGGCGGTTGAGCTCCTCCAGGGCGCGCGCCAGCAAATAGAGTGCCTCGGCGTGATCTGGCGTTTCGCGCAGGATGGATTGCGCATGAGTAAACGCGCGGCGCGGATCATGGGATTGGAGCGCAATCTTGCCTTGCAGCAAAAGAGCTTCCCACGGCCGCTCGCTCCCCTGAGCGGCACGCTCGGCGGACGCAGCGGCTTTTTCCAACTCGCCAGCCGCATATTGCGCTTGCGCCAGCGCCAGCCAGGTGTCGGGCTTTGTCGGATCGAGTTGACTGGCTCGCTCCAGCGCCTGAAGCGCACGGGCAATCTGATTCCCCATCAGATATATCTTGCCAATCGCCTGATGGGTTTCTGCCTGTTCCGGGTCGAGAGCGGCAGCCTGTTCCAGATGCACCAGCGCCTTAACAGGATCCGGTAAACCCAGCGCTGCGTTCGGCGACATGAAGATGCGCGCCGCCAATTCCTGCCAGCGCGGCTCATCCGGCCAAAGGGCGATGGCTTGTTGAATGGCTTGCATTGCTGCTTCCAGATTGCCCAACTGATACGCCAGACGGGCAACCAAGAACTCCAACATGGGCAGCGGCGGCCAATCATCGGCAAGAGCCAGGGCGTTCTCCAGCGCCTGACTGGCGCTGTTCAACGCCTGGCGAGCATCTGTTTCCGCCAGGGCAAGCTGCGCCATCACCAGCGGATCGGCGCGCACATCTTTGCCGTCAAAAGGCGGCTGCCAGCCAATTTGCATGGCGCCAACAGCCGCTTGAGCTTGTCCGCTGCGCCGATAAGCCATCATCAGACTCGCCAGACAATCGGCGCTGGCAGGCGTCATGCGCAGCATTGCCTCCAAAATGCGGGCAGAACGCAATTCCGGTTTAAACAGGGCGCGAGCGCGCGCCATCCAAACGCCCAATGTCTGGCGGCATTCATCATCCCATTTTTTGAAATCATCCGCAACATCCACATCGAAATCAACCCCCAAATAGGATTGGGCTTTAGAAAGGTTGCTCTCCACTGCCTGGCGCGCTCCCGCTGAAAGCAGATCGGCCCCGGCTGCATGACGTACAACTTCCAGATCCTGGCAGAAGCATTGCGCTTCGCCACGCAATACTCCAATCTGGGCAACCTTAAAGTACGCCAGAGGCGTCTCTGGGATGATCTCTATCAGTCGCTTCAGCGCGGCGAGAGCGTCATCCCACTGGCGGCTCTCAATAGCAGCCTGAGCAACGGAGAGGAAGCTGGCGATATAATCTTCACGCGCCGAGGGCGGCGAAATCGGCGGTTGGATCAATTGCTGCTGAAGCAACGAGCGCACAGCCGAGCGGCAGCGACGGTCGCGATCTTCTGGATCCAGCCGTCGGCCGGCCAAGCGGGATAAAATTGCCTCCGTGCGCGGATGACCGGGCGACTGGCGAGCAAGCGTCAACGCAGCCGCTTCGGCGGCAGCCAAATCTCCCAAATCCAGCGAAATTTCCGCCCGCAAAGCAGCGTTGGCGAATTCGTGATACGCCGGATCATCCGGCGACAGACCTGCTTCCAAATATTTCTGAGCGCGTCGCGGGCGCAACGTGGCGTAAGCCAGATGCGCCGCCATCTGATTTAACTCGGCGCGCAACAAAGTCAGAGACTCGCTGCCCTGTTCCTCCTTTGCCGGCAGTTCAAGGGTTTCCAGGGCGCTTTCCACCTGTTCCAAAGCAGCAGGCAGGTCGCCCCTATGGCGCAGCAAGATCGCCGCGTGCCGGCGCAACTCTGGGTCGCGCGGCGAAAGTTCGACCGCGGTTCGAATGCTATCCAGCGCGGACTGAAGATCGCCCAGGCGATGATGCAGCTCAGCTTTCTGGGCGAGCAACGGAGGATTTGCCTCATTCAGCGCCAGCGCCTGTTCGATCATTTGCAAGGCTTTCTCATCCTCGCCCACCCCCTGATAAGTTGTAGCCAGATCGCAAAGCACTTCTACCACAGCATTCGTTGACTGAGCATCCTCCGCAGCGTGGTCAGCTTTGGAATGGAGCAAGAGAGCACGGTTTAACAGGTCAATCGCCAGGGAGGAATCTCCCAACTGACGCGCTGATTGAGCGCAGTGGCGCAAATCGTCCACAGACACACCAGAAAAATCGCCTTCCAACCCACCAAGCCGGCGTAGGGTTTGCAGCGCGCCAGGTTTATCGCCCATCTCCATTTGAAGGTTCGCCAGGCGAGTCAGGTGATCGGCGCGCTCTGGCTCGTTTCGGCTCGCCGCCTCCAGCGCCCGAATCGAGCGTTCCACAAGCAACGACTTTTTTACCCCAGGCTTTTCTAAGAGACGTTGTGCCTGGCAAATGAACCAGTTGACCGTGTTCAAATCTTCGGGCTGCAAATCCCAGGCAGCGCACGCTGCCTGAAAGGCGTCTTCCGCCAATCCGCTAGCCAGATAAGCCTCGGAAAGTGAGCGTTGCAATTCCGCGTTCAAGGGTTGCGCCTGGATCGCCTCTTGCAGCGCGGCAATCGCTATCTCCGGCTGATCCAATTTCAACGCCACCATCCCCAAGCCAGCCGAAAGGCGCATCTGGGTTTCTGTCTGACGATTATAAGGGTCATCCAAGGCGCGGCGATAAGCTTCCATCGCCTGACTCCACTCACCAGCAGCCGCATAGGCTTCTGCCAGGAGTGCGCGCGCTTCAGCCCGCAGGGCGGGCGAGCTATCCAACCCCCCGTGATACCCACTTTCTTCTCCGGCTGGCGACTGACCCAGGATGCGCTGTAAAAATGGGATCACCTGTTGCACCCTACCAGATTGAGCGGGGGAACGCAAAAACGCCCGCGCCAGTTCCAGCGCCGGCTGGGGCTTTTCAGGTTGCTCACGAATCACTTCCAGCAAAAGCGGGATAGCCGGCTCAGTTTCGCCCAAACCTAATAGCGAGCGCGCGTAGGCGTACAGTAAATCTGGGGAATGGACGCCCGTCGCACCGCTCTGATAAAGCGGCAAGAGCGTTTGCCGGGCTTCTTCAAACCGCCCCAGATCGAGCAGGGTTTGCCCCAAATTCAACAAGTTCGTCTCCGTGGGCGCCAGTTCGACCGCGCGCCGGTAATAAGCCAGCGCTTGGGTGAGGGCATTCTGCGACGAATAGACATCGCCCAATTCCTTGTGAATTTCGACGCAATCCGGCGCAGCCTGGCTGGCAGCGCGCAGCGTTTCAACAGCCTGCGCCTCCTGCCCCAGGCGACGATAAGCGCCCACCAGCGACAACCACACCTCTGGTTGATCGGGAGCCAGGCGAACTGCCTCGGTGAAATGTTCGATGGCGGCGCGATCATCGCCGCGCGCCAGAGCCACCTGGCCCAAATACTGGCGCGCCAGCGCATCTTCCGGGGACAATTCCAAAACGCGTTGGCAGGCCTCTTCCAGCACATCCGGCTGACGCGCTTGACTTGCACAACGCATTAATGCATACCAATCTTCCAATGCAGGCGTTTCGATCTTTGCCAGGAGCGCCTTACGTTCCTCCAACGCTGTTGACCATGCGCCAGTCGCTTCTAAAGATTCGATCAACAACGTTTGCAGGCTCTTCCCATTGGGCAAGCAAGCCTCATCTTTTGGGGCGCCAGACGCAAGGGCAGCGTACAACGATGGCAAAGCCTCTGCCGGTTGACAGAGGGCAAATTGAGCCGCCGTTTGCTGCAATAACAGATCACGGCTCACCGGAAAGCGTTCCAATCCGGCCTGGGCAGCGCGGGCCAGCTCTGCATACAAGCCAGCCTGATAGAATAGATCGCCCAGAGCAAGGTATTCGTCCTCCGAGAGTGATTGCCCGCTTTCCACCAGGCGCAGCGCCTGAAGAGCATATCGTTTGGCAAGCTGACCGTCTCCCTGGGCGTTTGCCAGACG
>DYGV01000010.1:10459-33727 GCA_020724505.1 Anaerolinea thermophila | reverse complement strand
GCGGCAGCCAAAGAGAGCGCAGCATGGCGCTCGTCGTCGCTTGGGCGGCGAGCCAGGTGGTTCTGGGCTTCCTCCAATCTTCCAGAAGCGATCAAAGCATTCACCAAACCGGCAGTGTATTGCGGCGCATCCGGCGCCAACTGCACAGCCTGTTTCCAGGCCTCCAGGCTGGTTTCTTGAGCTGTCTCGCGCCATGCCGCATCCCCAGATCCCTGGGAGCGCCCTACCGTCTGCGCCAGGCAAGCGGACAAATGACCGCGCAGCCGACGCATTGACCGCAGGGTTTCGGCTAATAAGGGTACGGCGCGGTCAGGCTGGTTCGCCAGTTGATAGGCTTGCGCCTGACGCGCAGCCAACGCCAGGCGATCGAACGATTGCCCCAGATTGACCACCGTATCTGCCGCCCCGCTCGGCTCCTCCGGCCAGCTTGTCCAACCCTCGGCCAGCAAAGCTTCGGCCAGGCGAACGGCGAGCGCGGGTCGCAGGGCGGAAAGCCCTCCCAACACCGCCAGAACCTGCGTCATGGGCTGATCTGCCAACAACGCCTGAAGCGTTTTCTCCAGTTCGTCCTCTGGCGCCGGTTGGCTCAATAAAATGTGCAGCGCCAAATCAGAGCGTGGGCGGTTTTCGCCTTGCAGCAGCAACACGCTGAGCAGACGCTGCGGTTCGGGGATCATTCCATACAGACAGGCCAGCAACGTGTTCACTTCAGGCCGATCCAGATTGATCTCTGCCAGCAACCCGCGCCAAGTGCTGTTCTGGCGGTATCGCTCACGTAAGGCCAGGGCCAATAAAGCGCAAGTCGCCAAAGCGTTGTTCTGCGCTTCAATTGGGCTTTTTTGTCTATCCTTTGGCGCATCCAAGGAGTAATTCGGATTTCCAGGTTGCACACCAAGGGCTAACCAATCTTCCCACGCTTTCTCCGCCAGAGGTCGCAAATCATCGCCCATCGCCGGCAGGGGCATTTGCCGCAGCTCCCCTGCCGACAGAGGAGCATCTAGGCTCAGCAAACCCAGCGCCGCGGGCGTCCAACCGCGGGCATCTTGACCCAGCTTTTGCATGGCAAGCTGCGCCAATGACGTGCTCTCCAGCGCCTGCCAAACCCGCCGATCCTGGCGTAAGGCTAACAATACCCACGGCCAATCTTCTGTGGGGAAAAAATGGCTCAGTTCAACTACAAACGGCGCTGTGGTCATAGTTGCACCTGATAGATTTTGAGCGCAAACCAGGTAGCCAGACTCATCAAAGCCAGGCCAAGCAATGAAAGAAAGATGCCAACGCCGCGAGTGGTGCGCACAAGCTGGTTCATCGAGTCGAGCAAAGCAGAAGCGTTGCCCACCAGACCTGCCATGTCCTCCGCCAGACCTTTCTGCGCCAGGCGAGCGGTCTGTACAGCCACGGTCTTAATATCATTGACTGAAGCGTGCAGCGAGAGGTTATACACTCCCACGATAAACGTCGCCATGCCCAGTAAGAATAGCAGGGCGTCCAGATAGATGACCAGGTTCATTGCGCTGACCATTGCTTTTCACCTCCCGTAAAGCGTAGGGAATTCGCAAGCAAATCCGCCTGGCCGCAACGCATCGCCCCAGGCGGTTAGCAGAGCTTCAGACGTCAGATCGGAACGAACGCCGTCCAATAACCGCGCGGCGCTGGAGGTTTCTCCGGCCTTCCACTTTTGCGCCGAACGCGAACAAATCGCTCTGGCAAGGCGCGCCTGAGCTTCCAGAATAGAAGCAGGATTTTGCGCCGCCAGCATCTGCGCCAGCGCCTGCTTCCCGCTCAGCCGATCATCCCCCTGATCAATCCCGCCCAGAGCATCTATCAGATTCGCCAGGCCGGCCTCATCTACTATCAGATAGTTATGCCACCACATCCCGCGAGATCGAAGTTGCTGCGCAAACTCCGGAGGTAAACCATCGCCGCCCTTCAACCGAAATGCCTCTTCCAATCTGCGTTGGGCAGGAACGGCGGCAAGATCATCGAGCGGATAAACCGGTAAAAAGGTCACCTGTGGCGTATATGGCGCCTGCGCCAGCAACCACACGCCTCGCAATTGCGGGCGAGCCGCGGAAAAATCATCCACCAGGATGGCGAGCAAGTTGCGCTGTGTATCAACTTGAACCATAGGTCGTTCGCCCTGCTGCGGTTGAGCAACCGCGGCGACATTCGCTCTGGATGTCGCGAAGCGCGGCAAGATCGCCGAAGTTGCTGCTAACACGAGGCCACAGGCAATCCAAATTCCGGCTTGAGTCAAAAAGCGACCCAGGCGCTGGCTGCGTAGCGCGGCAACCAGCGCCATCCAAAATGCTATTTCCAATCGTCGAGAGATTTGGGCAAGGTTCATTTTTTACCTAACGCGACATGGTGATTTTTAAGATTTTTCCGCCATCGTCCACCAGCACGCGCACCAGATATGGCGCTGCTTTGCCGGTGGAAGTGGCTTTGCGACCTTGATAAATCAACACATACGCCTCAGGGCGCGAGGACATTCGCTGAGGAGAATGAGAACCCGCCGGGCGCGCGTTTGGCAAATGATATGGTTGCACCCGAGGCGAGCGCCCGTTTAAATCGGGGAAACGGCGATAGATTTCCTGGCTAATGGCTTGCAGCATTCTGGAGTCCATCCATACCTCCCGGCCCATCTCTTTCGCCACAGGCCGGCGATACGCTCTAACGGCGATAGGGGTCTTGTGAACGATAACGGAAGAACGGCGGCAGGTCGCGGGAAAGCGGCGAGGTTGTAAGCGGCAATGGTTGTTGGACAGACGCCGACGCAGCTTCGACGGCCGGCGCTGATTTCTGGCGGCTCTCCGCTGGCCGCGCAGCGCTCTTGCGGAAACCGGGAAGGGCTTCCTCCAGCGAGCGCCCGCCCAGGCCGGTGATTAACAAGATCACCTGGGCGCGCCCATCCATACGCTCATCGTTGATGACGCCGAAGATGATCTCGGTTTGTGAACCGGTGCGCGCTTGCAAGTCGGCCAGCGCGGATTGCACCTCGAATAACGTCAGGTCGGAACCGCCGGTGAAGTTGGCAATCACCCCAGCCGCATTCTCCAAAACGACATCTTCCAGCAGCGGATGATGCAGTGCCTGATCCAGCGCCTGATAGGCTTTGTTCTCGCCTTGCCCCTGACCAATAGACATCAACGCCCCGCCGCCGAGCAGGATCAAACGTCGGATATGAGCAAAATCCACATTGATAAGGCCCGGCTCGGTGATTAACTCGGTGACGCCCTGCACCGCCTGGCGCAACACATCATCTGCCAGGCGAAAAGCCAGCTCCAGAGGCAAATTGCGCGAGGCCGCCTCCAACAACCGATCGTTCGGGATGGCGATCAGGGTATGAGTATGTTCTCGCAGGTGGGTGATGCCTTCCACCGCGTTCTTCTGGCGACGCCCCATCTCAAAACTGAATGGCATGGTCACGATTGCAATCGTCACTGCACCCTGGGCGCGGGCAATCTCTGCGGCGACGGGGATCGCTCCTGTTCCGGTGCCGCCGCCCATCCCAGCGGTTAAAAAGACCATGTCCGCACCTGCCAGGGCGGCGGCGATCTGGGCGCGGCTTTCCTCGGCAGCCTCTTTCCCGCAGCGCGGATCGCCGCCAGCGCCAAAACCACGCGTGACGGTCGGTCCAAGCAAGATATGCGTCGGCGCCGGATTGCTCTTCAACGCCTGCGCATCCGTATTGGCGGCAATGAATTCGATGCCGCGCAGTTGCAGAGCCATCATCCGTTCCACGGCGTTGCATCCGCCGCCGCCCAGGCCAATCACTTTCAACACCGGTTGTGCCGACGCCGCGTACCCCTCCACTTGGCCGAACGGACGAGAGGAAAGATCATTCTCGGTTGGATTCATGGTTCTCATCTCCCAATTTGCGCCCTTAAGACTGGTAGTGGCTATGTTGCAACAAGCGTGCCATCCTCCATGAGGCGCTCTACCTGACACCCAGCGGCGCGTAGCATGGCCAGAGCCTCCGCAGAGATGGCTCCAGGCCCGCCGACTACCGTCACTCGCCGCGCCAGGCGCGCCTCCGCCAGGGAAAAGCCAATGGTGGGATGGGCGTGCTGCAATAACGGTTGAATCAGGCTCAGATCCCAATCGGCGACGCCCCAGGCGTATAGCGGCAACAATACGTAGTGATCAATGCGGCTGTGCAGGGTCGAGGCCTCTGGCTCCTTGACCTCGCTTGCGCTCTCTCCAGTAGCATGAGCAATCGGTTCGGCAATTTCTTCTTCGACGCTCTCAGGTGACGAATCCACTGCCTCCTCAACGCCGGCGCTTTCGGTCGGTGCATCCACCGCTTCCGTCTCCGCCGCCTCGATGGATGCGCGATCCGAACCCCAGTTATATTCGACCCATTGTCGGAACGCCCCAACCACGGGCAACGGCTCTGCCTCGGCTGGAAGCCATGCCTGAGCATAGGCGGGATGAGATGGCTGCGCCGCCAGTAACCAAAAACATCCCCCCAACACCTCCTCCGGAACAGCGTTTTCCATTTGCGGGTCGTTAATCAGTCGTTGCGCCATTTCCAGATGCTGGCGGGCATGCGCCAGGCGCTTCGCCTGCGCCGGTTCATCCGAAGTTGCCGCCATAATCCGTTCACCAACGCGCAACAACAGCAACGGCAGCTTTACGCCCAATTCCTGCTGGCAGACATCCAAATACCATTCATAGATGTGAAATCCTCGATGATCTTCTATTCCCGGCGAGGCCTGATACGGGCGCGCTTCCGGCCAGCGTTGCAACCCGCCAGCGCCCCAATCCAGAGGATGGTCCCCTGTCCAGGCCTCGGCGCTCAGAACCAGCTCCTCCAGCAAGCGCGAGGCGCGGCGACGTTGCAAACCGCGCAACGCCAGGCGCAGGAAAGACAGATCCCAAAAGTCGCCGCCCGGTGCCAAAGGTGGAAAGACGGGAGTCAAGCCCTCGTCCTGCGCCAGGCGCGCCAACGGCAGGAACATGTCCAAAAAGCGCTCCACCAAATCGCTTTGCAGCCAGGCGGATGGCGCCCAATGTCGCCGGCAATTTGGGCGGTCATAGAATACAACGTAACGAACGCCCCAACGAGCATAGTGGTGCAGAAGTAAACGCAGCGCACCCAGGTCTGGCGGTTGAAAAGGTTGGTTCAAATCCTGGTTAAAGGTGAAATGCAGCGCCGGTTGAATCCCTGCGCTGAGCAGGTCGCTCAAAAAGTCCTCCGGGATGGCGCGTTCGGGCGGCGCAAGCAACGCCAGCCAGGCAGCGTCCAAGCGGCGCAATTCCGGCAGCCAGGTCTGCAAATCCACCTGGCGATAGTGCAAACTATCCGGGAAATAGTAAAAACCGATGCGGCGGTTCCGCTGGGGGGCAGACGGTTTCTCCATACGCCAATCACTCCTCGTCTGCAAAAAGAACGTGCAAGTACTATGCCAGCCGATTGAGCGACCAATTCATATAAAATTCTTGCGGAAATGTAACGAAAATCTAACGCAAAGCGCGGTAAAATCCTGAAAAAGCAGAGGTTTTATTGTTTGATAGTGGTGCGTTTTTGAGCAATAAATGTATGGAGAGAAGCGCATGATGGCATCGGACTACATCATTGACGTCACGGAAGCCAATTTCGAATATGAAGTGTTGGCTTATTCTCAACAAACGCCAGTGGTGGTGGATTTTTGGGCTGAATGGTGCGGCCCTTGTAAGGTGCTGGGGCCGATGCTAGAACGGCTGGCGAACGAGGGGCAGGGGAGTTTCCGCCTGGCTAGAGTGAATGTGGATGAGAACATCAACCTGGCGACGCGCTTTGGCATTCATAGTATCCCGGCGGTGAAGGCTTTTCGCGATGGGAAAATCGTGGCGGAGTTCACCGGCGTGCAGCCAGAGCCGCGCCTGCGCGAGTTCTTACGTTCAATCGCCCCCTCGCCGGCGGATTTGGCTTTAGAAAAAGGCTTCAGCTTGCTGGCGTTGCAAAATGCCTGGGATGCTGAACAAGCTTTTCGTCAGGCGTTGCAAGCCGCGCCTGGAAACCCCGCCGCCTTGCTGGGGCTGGCGAAAAGTTTGCTGCTGCAGGGGCGCAGCGAAGAAGCCCTTCCGATCTTAAGCCGCTTCCCCGCCAGCCGCGAATACACCGCAGCGCAGACCCTGCTTCCGCTGGCAGAGGCGTTACAACAAATGCAACGCGGCGAAAGTTTTTCAGACGAAGATGTGTTGGACGCGGCTTATTTCCACGCGCTGCGCTTGGTGAAGCGTGGCAACATCGAAGCCGCCATGGATGGTCTATTGGACATTTTACGCGAGAATAAACGCTACCGCGATGGCCAGGCGCGTACGATTATGGTTGCCCTGCTGGAACTGCTGGGCGAGGCCAACCCAATTACCCGTCAATACCGCAGCGAACTGGCTTCGGTTCTGTTCTGACTCGAAACAGAGCATCAAACGCCCCTGCCACCCTCTTGGCGGCAGGTTTTTTTAAATTCAAGCGGCGCGGGGAGCTTATGGGCTGTTTTCTCAAACGCCGTCCAAAATATGGAGACCATCACCGCGTTTCACGTCAACAATCGGCGCTTTACCAATTGCAACACCCAGGTATCTCTCTTCGTCCAGCGCGGTTGTTCGAGCATATTCGATTCCAAGATGGCGGTGTTGGCCCGAATGGCTGTATCCACATCCACCCACACGGGTGAACAGCCAAGCTCCTGTTCATAGGCGTCGAACCGTGGAGTGTCCAACCCATCTTCGATCTCGCACAAATAGTAGTACGAATCCATTTTGAACACCTCGTAACTCTCATCCATCGGCAAGTCATACTCGATCACTTTGCCGAATTCCTCCACAATCCGCGCCAAGCGCGCGCCGCACTCTTCCAGGATTTCACGTTCCAGCGCTTGCTGAAAGCTCTCATGCGCCATCACGCCGCCGCCGGGGAATTTGTAATCCCCGTTTTTCGCCGAATAGATCATTAACAATCTTCGATCCATCGCCGCCTCGCCGATCTGCGCGCCGATAATAATGCCACGCACCGCCCGTCGGTAGTAGGCCTTGCCCGATTTATTGAGGTTTTCCTGACATTCGAGTATCGTAAGCAGTTTCATGACGCGAACTCAATTTTGGTTATAAACATCCCGCAGGTCCTGACCACACAGGCTTGTTTTTCGGGCAAACTGCGAAGCAGTTTGCACCGCAACAACTCCAGAGGTTACGGATGGAACGATAATTCTAATCCATTGTACGTTGAGCGATAGCGCCAATTTTCACCCCGAATCGCAAAGCCAAGGCGGTCGCTTCCCCCGTCCGCCGACATTGGTCTCTTTCGGGCAAGCTTTCCGCCGCGCCCATTTGAGCGATCCTCCCTTCAAGCCGGCCATTTCAATGGTATATTAATTAGAAAATGTTCGGAAGCTACCTTTCTCACCCATCCCCCCTTCTCGTCGGGAAGAGGGGAATTAAGGATAGTTGTGCCTCGCCCTCTGACGGCTGGGTTAGGGGTGGGGGAATTTCCGAACGCTTTCAATTAAATTCAAGGTCAGGTTTTTGGTGTCATTTGCGAGCCGCCAAAAGCGGCGAGGTAATCCCCTTGCAGGCTTGGAGATGGCTTCGCTACGCTCGCCATGACACGCGAAAAGCGTATCTATTCGTCATCCCAAACCGACGATCAACAAAAAGAGCGAAACTTATATGCCGCGCGCTCATTCCATTTCTCACCCTGTTCTGACGATCCATGTGGTGATCTTCACGCTGCGCGAAGGTGGTTTACATGTGCTGCTGACGCCGTGCAACGAGCCACCTTTCGAGAACGCCTGGGCGCTGCCGGGAAGCCTGATGCGCATGGACGAATCGCTGGAGCAGACAGCCAGCCGAAAACTGGAAGAAATGACCGGCGTCGTCAATTCATATCTGGAGCAGCTCTATACCTACGGGGAAATCGGGCGCGATCCGCGCGGCAGGGTGGTGACCGTGGCATACTTTGCCCTGCTCCCCGCCGACGCGCCGCTGTGCGCCGAGAGCAGCAGTCAGGCGCGCTGGTTCCCCGTGGAGCGTTTACCCGAATTGGCTTTTGACCATCACGAGATCATCGCTTACGCGCTGCGCCGCCTGCGCTACAAGCTAGAATACACCGCGGCGGGCTTCGAACTTCTGCCAGAGACGTTCACCCTGACCGAGCTGCAACGCACGTATGAGATGATCTTGGGGGAAAAGCTGGATAAGCGCAACTTTCGTCGCCGTATCCTGGAAGCAGGCATCATCGAACCCACGCCGCGCTTGAAAAGCGGAGAGGGCCGCCCGGCGCGACTCTATCGCTACCGCGCAGACGCTGTGGCGGAGGTCAAAGCCAGGAGATTGTTCCCGTAAACCAAAGAAAGCCATACCCACATCCAAGAAGACAAAAATTTGCTAATTCAACGAGGGATACATCTATGACATTACACATAGGGCGGACACTGGGTCGCTATTATCTCTCGGCACAACTCGGCGAGGGTGGGATGGCGACCGTCTATAAGGCGTACGATATACGTCTTGAGCGCGATGTCGCCATAAAAATCATTCGCAGCGAACAGTTTTCCTCCACCACCTTTGAACAGTTTCTTAAACGGTTTGAGCGCGAAGCCAAAGCCCTGGCGAAACTCAATCACCCCAATATTATCCCGATCATTGATTACGGCGAAGAATTGGACAAGCCCTACCTTGTGATGCCTTATCTACCGGGAGGCACGCTAGCGCAGCGCTTGGGTCAACCTATTCCCTGGCAGACGGCAATTCAACTCCTGTTGCCCATCGCCCATGCCCTGGCTTACGCCCATCAGCATGGCACCATACACCGCGACGTAAAACCCTCCAACATCTTAATCACAGAAAGCGGCGAGCCCATGTTGACCGATTTTGGCATTGCTAAAATTATGGAGAGCGAGCCCACCACCACTCTGACCGGCGCGGGGGTGGGTATTGGCACGCCTGAATATATGGCGCCCGAACAAGGGTTAGGTAAGCCCATTGATGGGCGCGCGGATATGTATTCGCTAGGAGTGGTGCTTTACGAAATGGTAACCGGGCGCAAACCATATATAGCTGAAACGCCGCTGGCAGTAGTGCTTAAACATCTAACGGAACCTCTCCCGCCTCCCCACGCCTTTGCCCCTTCCTTGCCGGAGGCGATGGAAAAGGCGATCATCAAGGCGTTAATGAAAAATCCCAATGATCGCTATGAAAATATGGAGGCTTTTATTCAGGTTCTGGAAAGCTTGTTGGACAGAGCCCGCGGTCTCGCGCCCACGCAAGTTATAGCCGCAACCGAGATTTCGCAACCCACGCTTTCTTCAAAAACGCCAGCGTGGGAAAAAACGCAGCAGGTCAGCGAGGGCGTGGTATTTCTGGATGAGGGCACTACATTGAAGCGCGCTCCTTCCCCTTTCTCTCTTGGACGCATAACCATTCAGCGGATTGGGATTGCCGCAGCAATTGGGATTTTACTGTTGCTTGTGTGGCTGGGACAAATCAACCGCGCTTCCGGCGAACGTCCCACCGCAAGCAGTGTAGCAATTTCAATGATCACCCTGACTCCCGCCGCCGTCAACACCTTGCTTCCGACGTCTAATGCCGCCCCTTCGCCGACACCCGGACCTCTAGCAACTGCTACTACTAGAATGCTTTTACCATCGTTGGAAGCCATTTCGCCGAACAACGTTGATCGCCTGGCTAAACTGGCGGATTGGGGGAAGGGGCGACCGGGTGAGATCGCCTACTCCTCCGATGGAGAGTTTCTGGCAGTCGCCTCTTCAATAGGTGTTTATCTGTTCGCTGCAAATTCGCTGGAAGAAGTAGGGTTTCTCAAAATCAACGCTTGGGTGGATTGCATCGCCTTTTCTCCCGACGGCAAGTTTCTGGCTGCTGGTTCGCAAGACAACGCCATTCGGGTCTGGCAAGTCGATGATCTTTCTCTCCTGAGTAAAGTGGAAGGACACGAAGGGTGGATCCAGAGCCTCGCTTTCTCTCCCGATGGAACCATTCTGGCTTCAGCCTCCGGCGGTCACAACGTGTTTCTTTGGAAGGTAGCCGACGGATCTCCCATACGCTCGTTGAATGGGCAGCCCAATTGGGTAAGAAGTGTCTCCTTCTCCTCCGATGGGAAAACCTTGGCGGCAGCCGCAGGGAAAATCGTGCAGGTTTGGGACGCTGCGCAAGGATCAAAATTATTCGAGCTGGTTGGTCACACCGACGAAATAGAAGAAGTGGCTTTCTCTCCCGATGGCAGCCTCCTGGCAACCGGCGCGAGGGATAAAACGATTCGATTATGGCGCGCCTCAGATGGAGCACCTCTCTCTACTTTGGAGCAATTGCCAGGGCGCGTTACCAGCATCGCCTTCTCCCCAGATGGATCAATCCTGGCTGCTGGTTCTAATAACACCCTTCGCGCCTGGCGCGTCAGCGATGGAAAAACGATAGATGAACTCTCACAGGGTGGGTTGCACGATGTGGAGGACATTGCCTTCTCTTCAGATGGCAACATTCTGGCGTCATCCGCGAATGATGCAATTCTGATTCGGCGTGTGAGCGATGGACAACTTCTCCACACAATTGAGGACTTCACCAGCTTCGTGAATAGCGTGACCTTTTCCCCTCAGGGAGCGCTACTGGCCGCTGGTTACTCCAACAGCAGCATGCGGCTTTGGCAAGTATCTGATGGAAAGCTTCTGCGCACGCTGAGCGCTTCGTATTCAGGCGATCAATCGCTGGCTTTTTCACCCGATGGAGCAATTTTGGCGTCTGGGATGATGAATAGCCCGATTCAACTATGGGAAACGAAGAACTGGACACCCGTGCGCACGCTGGGCGAAACGTATGGAGGTTACATCCGAAACATAACTTTCTCCCTCAAGGGAAATATCTTAGCCTCCGCGTCATCGGATAAAACCGTTCGCCTCTGGAATGTGACAGATGGGACACTCTTAAATACCCTGCAAGGGCACAGATACCCGGTGTGGGGCGTAGCCTTCTCGCCCGATGGGGAAATGATCGCCTCAAGCTCGGAGGATCAGACGGTGCGCCTGTGGAAACTCGATGGGTCGTTGATCTTCACCTTACAGGGGCATACATCGTTGGTGTGGGATGTAGCCTTCTCACCCGATGGGGCGCTGGTGGCTTCTGGGTCTAACGACCAAACGATCCGACTGTGGCGCGTGTCAGATGGCTCTCTCGTGCGTACACTGGAGGCAAACGGACGTGTATTCTGCGTAACTTTCTCTCCCGATGGAGCGCTGCTGGCTTCAGGGTCAGATGAAGCGACGATTCAGCTCTGGCGTGTTTCGGACGGCGCATTGCTCCGCACGCTGAGCGACCCGACGGGAGATGTATGGTCATTAGCCTTTTCCGGCGATGGGAAGCTGCTCGCCGCTGGCGCTGCGGACGGCGTGATCCGGCTATGGGGCGTGACGCCATAGCCCGCGCCGGATAGAATAGCGACCCTGGTGGTAGGGACAGCCTCGTCGGAACTATGCGCTGCCGCCGCGTCGCGGATGCTCGACTTCACGGCCGCGCGGCGAGGGGATATACTCAACCGAAGGTCGGCGCTGCATAGTTTGTGGATAGAGCGCCATGATGCGATAGATCTCTTCTGGCATCTCGGTGCTGATGTTCAGACCCAGCTCACGCGCCTCGCGCACTGTGATGGGATAATCATGCGTCCATATCCCGCTGCATAAAGTCGTCGCCAATCGGTCGGCTTGCTGGGCGTCCATCTTATCGCTCAACAGCTCGATCAGCGTGGCTTTCACCTGACGGATAGCTTTCTCGGCGATGTCGGCCATGATGATCGTCTCATCATCCACTTCGGCAACGGGTTTGCGCTCCAGCACCTTCAGGATCGAGGCGGCAGGGTGTTGACCTAGTTGCGGGTCCACCGGCCCCAGGACGGCGTTCTCGTTCATCACGATCTCATCTGCTGCCAGGGCGATCAACGCGCCGCCGGACATAGCGTAGTGCGGCACAAACACGGTCACTTTCGCCGGATGTTTTCTCAGAGCGCGGGCGATCTGCTCCGCCGCCAGCACCAGCCCGCCGGGAGTATGCAAGATCAGATCAATCGGCACATCCTTGTCCGTCATGTGGATGGCGCGCAAAACAGCCTCCGAGTCTTCAATGTTGATGTAACGCACCAACGGAAAACCCAACAGGCTCAAAGTTTCCTGGCGATGGATGAGAGCGATCACGCGGCTGCCGCGCAACCGCTCCAACCGCTCCAACATGCGCAGGCGTTCCATATCCAGGAGCTTTTGGCGCACCACTGGCTGTAAAGATGAGATGATGAAGAAAATCCAAAGTAGAGCGAAGAAATCCATGCGCCTCCTCCGAAAATCGTGTCACCAGGGAAAATATTCGTCTGGGTAAATACGGCGGACATAACGCCGGCGCGCAAAGAATGGCCCCAGTGCCAGGCCGGCGATAAAACCACCCACATGCGCCCACCAAGCCACTCCGCCGAAGGCTTGCGCCCCAGAGACCACCGTCAGCAAGCCATTGAACAACTGCGAGACGAACCAAAATCCCAGGTAGAAAACCGCCGGGATTTCGACAAACCAGGGCAAAAAGAACAAAGGCACCAAGGTGATCACCCGCGCCGTGGGGAAGAAGATGAAATAGGCTGCCAGCACGCCACTGATCGCCCCACTGGCACCCACGGTTGGGATAGTCGAATTGGGATTGAGAAAGACATGAACGACGGCGGCGGCGAAACCACACAGCAGGTAAAACAGCAGATAACGACCGCTGCCCATGCGGTCTTCCACATTATCGCCGAAGATATACAGCGCCAGCATATTGCTGAGCAGGTGCGCCCAACCGCCGTGAAGGAACATGGAGGTGAAAATCGTAGCAAACTCGAACAGGTCGGGGTGTCGAAACAGGCGCGCCGGCGTCAGGCCCAGCACAGACATCCACAATTCAGCCCGCGGCCCCAGCGAAACCAGCATGAAGAAGACCAAAACATTCAGGGCGATTAACAACCAGTTGACGATAGGGAAAGACCGCGACTGAACGGTATCTTTCAAAGGCAGCATAAGTTTTCCTCCTCTCGCGCACGACCCGGTTCTGCGCAAGAGCCTCCACGCGCACCCATGGCGCGGGTAATAGCTTCTCGCTAACTCTTTGAACTATCCCTCACCCCAACCCCTGCTCCTTCCCTCCTCCCAATGTTGAGAGAGAGGAAGAGGCGATATGCCATGAATTGAGTGAGAGGACACTATGTCGCTCTAGAAACAACTCAACATAGATATTTTAGCACTTTTTCGCCCTGGAGCTTCACCCACCCGCGCCAGGATAACGCCGAGCGAGGGAAGATCGTTCCCAGTTAGCGTTCTGTTTTGCGGTTTTGCGAGTTCACGTTGACTTCTGGAAAACATCTTGGATATAATCATGCCAGATGGGAGTGTTCGAAAATGAGCCGTCTGGTCACTCGATTCGTTGAGGGGATAGATGGAGTCGGATGATGAGGATGTGAAAAAAGCTCGGACGGAGTTAGATGTCTCCTTAAGTGGGATATAATCAATTCCAGAGGAAGTAAAAACATGCATATTTTTGAGAAGCTCCTGAGCGTTAACGCTGAAGACATTGAATTTGAGCTTCGCGGATATACTGCAGTTGAATGGCTTGACTTCTTGCTCAATCCTCGTCGTCTGCGTGGAAGTGATTTCTTGATGCGATGGTCGCAAGGTGTATGGAGTGAAGAGCGTATTATTCAAGCTGTTAATAGCACACATGAATTCTTTGCTATTCCTTACGGGCCAAGTGGAACTGCCCCTGATGAGGACGTGAGGTCATTTGAGCTCTACTTTGAACGGCTCGAAGCGGCAGGATTAGGAGAAAATAAGCGACCCGACTTATTGATTTTTAAAAAGTCGTCTCGACCAGTTATAGACGCTCTTGTTCGCTCACTCGGTGGAGTAAGCGAGTTGCCCTTTACCCCCGAAAGTAGCGATGCGATACAAGAGCTATTAGATAGGGCTATACTTGCAGTAGAGTGTGAGAACAGCCTTTGGAGAGGCAAACTTATGCCAGACTATGGCACAGAACTAAAACCCCAAAAACGTATGGGCGGTAAACTTGGATTAAAGAAAAATGCTGTTTTGCCAACTTTGATATTGAAGGAAGAAGATCGCGAACCGTTGCAAAAATGGCAAGATATGAATAATATTCCAATTCATATATGGCATGTCTTCTACGATATGGCTTTTGGTATTCCCCTTGATAAAGCGCAAGAGTTGATCGAGCAAGGACTTATTTTACCCACAGAACAAGTTTTTCAAGCGCCTGGCGGCGCTACCACAAGAAAGGTCATTTACAAGATTTACTATCATTATGCTTACCCTCTTGGTGATGCAACTCAAGAACCAGAACTAAAAGCCAGGTTCATTGAAGATAAAAATGGGCATATCTTGCCATATGTACACTTTGAAGGTGGAAGGATGGATTTGCGAACCGAGGCATTGGCGGTATTGCGAGAGATTGGAAATGCTAAAAACTAGTGTCTATAAGCTTCCCTCATCGTGGGAAGCCAGAGAAATTTTGAGAGAAAAGGGACAATTTTGGACTCCTGATTGGATTGCGGGGCCCATGACCGAATATGTCTTGGCTGAAAAGGGTGGTCTTTTATTCGATCCCGCAGTTGGGACAGGGGCATTCTTTCGTGCAGCTAAAGCAATAGCCAGTGAAAAAGGTTTAGCTATTAGTTTCGCTGGAATGGAAATTGATCCAACAACGTTGTCTCAAGCGTTGGAGCATGGTTTAACCGAAGAGGACATTGCCTCGGTTAAAATTGCTGATTTTGTGCTTCAACCGCCACAAACAAAATTCTACGCTATTGTTGCTAACCCCCCTTACATTCGACACCACCGTCTAGCCCCCGAGAAGAAAGCGCAACTCAAGCGATTAGGTATTCAAATAATCAAGAAACCGCTTGATGGACGGGCAGGTCTGCACGTTTATTTTTTGATCCGCGCGTTGTCATTGCTTGAAGAAAATGGACGATTGGCTTTCATTATGCCTGCTGATACATGCGAAGGGAAATTTGCACCTGACTTATGGACTTGGATTACAGCGAATTTCGCCCTGGATGCTGTCATAACGTTTTCCCCCGAAGCCTCACCATTCCCCAACATTGATACAAATCCGCTTATTTTCTTTATTCGCAAAGCACCGCCCAAAAATCAATTCCTCTGGGTCAAGTGTCATCATCCTGGAACCAACTCTCTTATGAATTGGGTAAGGTCAGGATTTGAAGATGCATCCGCGCACGACCTATTTGTCACCACCCGAGATTTGAAAGAGGGTCTATCTACAGGGTTTTCACGTGGACCCCTTCTCAACTATAATACCAAGTATGTGCTGGGCGATTTTGCAAGAGTCATGCGCGGGGTCGCAACGGGCGCGAATAATTTCTTTTTTATGACAGGTGAGAAAGCCAGAGAATTGGGAATCCCTGATAAATATTTCGTTAAGGCAATTGGGCGAACACGGGACATCCCAGGAGACGAGATCACTCATGAAACTGTTGAAACACTTGAACGTAAAGGCAGACCTACTTTGCTCTTATCGCTTAAGGGCGATGACGTAGAAGTTTTTCCAGACCCAATAAAACGGTATTTACAAGAAGGCGAAAGATTGGGTCTGCCTTATCGCCCTTTGATTAAACAGCGCAGACCCTGGTACAAAATGGAAGTGCGAGTACCGCCACCATTTTTATTTGCCTATTTAGGTCGTCGCAATTCGAGATTTATTCGAAATATCGCTATGGTTGTCCCACTAACAGGTTTCTTGTGTGTGTATCCAAAAAACAGCGATGAACAACACCTGGATCAAATTTGGAAGATTCTTAATCATCCAGAAACAATAGCTAACTTATCTAAGATCGGGAAGTCTTATGGCGATGGTGCAATAAAGGTAGAACCACGTCTACTAGAGAGATTACCCATTCCCGATCATGTTATTCAACAATTTGGTTCTCCAGTTCAACTGCGTTTATTTGAGCAGAGAGAGTCTTACACGCCTATGGAAAATTACGAAATAGATACGGAAGGCGGCTGATATGCCCCCACAGCCAACTCCTCTTCACTCCGCGGCGCGCCCGAAGCCCATAGGGTGACGCCTCCCCCATAGGAGACTCTATGTTCAAGTACATTCATCACATTGTGTATATGGTCGTCTCACTCGATATGGGGGCGGTCTTTGGCGCTTCCTTCTCTGGAGAGCGCATGATGGACATTCGCATCGAATATTATTAAATCTTGGCGATTATAGCCAAACAACCAGTCTTGCAACGCATTCTCATCTACCCCCAATGGCTGGAGCAATGTACTTGCGGCTCGCAGCAGCATTCGTTTATAGCGACTTATATCCAAAGTTTTTGGATCAATAGACTGGGGCAAATCCCAGGCAATTACCCTTTCCTTTCCTCTAACATATAAAAGCCGCACATGCTGTCCAACATGTACGCGCTTCCCTTCCTTTTCGAGCTGTTTTGCCGCCCTTGCAGCCGAAGAAGGCACACGATATTCATCCAAGGCGTGGCTCAATTTCTGCCTGACCAAAAATTGCTGCACCCCTATACGACCGCTTTGTAGATTCGCTATATATTTTTGTAGCAGGTTGATAACCTCGAGAAGCAAGGGCGGGAGGCTATCAGCCGTTGGTGCTTTCGCCAGGTGTTGCAACATTTCCATCTGGGCCTGGGCAACGAATTGGGGGGTATCTCCTCTGCGCGCTTCGATTCCGCGCACCTTGACCTCACCATTTTTGAAGACGCCAAAGTAGCGATTGGGAACCGGCGTTCTGGCATCCTGCCTGGAAGGCAGAAACGCAATCCACTTGTATATACCGTCTAACGCTATGGGTAAGCCGGTGCGCTCAACAATCTCATCAAGGAGCGGTTGAAAATCGGCTACAGAGCAGGCGCCCGGTTTTTGGATCCAAAGCCCATCCACATACATGTGCAAAACCGTGAAACCCAAAGCCTCAGCCGCCTCCTTAGCCCTCAGCAGGGCTTCGCGCGCATAAGCGGTGATCGCCTCGTGGGCTTCGATTTTCCCGAATCTGGCATTCTTGTACCCAGTATAGCCAAAGCAAACCACCAGCAGCCATTTTAGCGCCGCTGACCTGGCTTTGTACGGCTTGTAGCGGCAATCCCTGCTATCAAGTTCCAGAAGCCTTTGCTTAAGGGCGATACGCTTATCCAGAAGCGGTGCCAGTGTTTCCGGCACCAGCCCCGGTTGCTCTCGATCAACAAATCTCTCCAGTTCTTGAACAAAGCCGGCATCTAGGTGTTGATTTCCCACAGTTTCGGGGGAGATGTTATACCGGCGAATCACCGAAGGGTACATAGAAACGAAGTCAATCTCAGCCACATCCGAAAAAAGACCGATCAGAGGCTGGCCGATGAGTCCACCTTTATCAATGCCAATCAGATCATAGGCGGTTTTATATCCTTCGGTTTGTTGCTTGTGGTGGGGAACAAGAATTTCTCTTTGCAAAGCGGTGATAATTTGCATTGAGGTGATACCGGCGCCAGGGGAGTTGCGCGCTACGACCTGTACGGGTAACGCACTGACGCGCGCCAACTCAAAGACCCCTTCCAGCCCATAGTCTTTATACATAACCATTGCGTTGAAGATGTCAATGTGCCAACGCCCGAACAAATGGACTTGTTGGTCACGATGGACCACTGCGCCATACGTGTGAAAGGTGCGTCCTTTCTTATAAACGACCTCGCAGTCTGGATCGCGGTTCAACGAGACAGGTATATCCAGGCGGCGTGAAAACTTAAGCAGGTAGGGCATGAGCCAAGTATCTCCCCAGGCTGTCACAATCAAATCCGGATCATAGCGGCGAAGGACCGATTCTAGGTATATCAATAGCTGCCTTTCGGGTTTTAGTTCCCATTGAGCGTCATACCTTTCATATCGCAACGTTAGCTTCGTCGGTTGAGCGTGAGCGGGGTCTGTATTAGGTTCAATAGAAAGGATGCGCAAAGGGGGCGAGGAAGGGTCTAACTCCCACCTCGATTCTAGCGGCGTAATCTCTTGAATGTTTCCATTTGCCCCCAATAAAACCTTACATCGGGTTAGAGGGAATACATTGTATTGGGCGGCGTAGCGAGAAAAAAGCGGGATATCGGCATCGTAGTAGTCCAGATCTGGAAAGCGCCGTTCGATATCTCTAAAAAGCCGCGGCTGTTCAAAAGCCTTTGCTACTTCGATCCTCATGACCGTAAGCGGTGCAGACTCAAATAAACTCTTACGCTCCGCGCGCCTCAGGCTCACTTGTATGGGCTGATTATCAAGATACCGCCACAGGTTGCGTAGCCGAGAGGATTCCCCGGCTGCGTACATAATAATCGGGAATGGCTGGCGTAAAAAAAGCCGCTCGCCCTGATCGCTAAGAAACCATAAACCAACGCCCCCCTCCTTCCGATCTGCGTATAGATCTAGCAGCCACCCAGTGTGTTCGCACATTCATCCTAAAGAAGTTATCTCATTTACCAAATGCTGTAATCTATCTACAGTTTTCTGTAGCTCATCTATTTGCTGGCCGAGCAGATTGCTTTTTTTACACTCCTCCAGCAACATCGCCAGTAAGACCGCCTCGAAGGGTAATGCGTGAGAAGCCATTGAAATAGCGGCAGTGTGTTTTCGGGCATGCGCGAACAGTTCATCAAATGCCTGTTGGTCAGCTCGCCGTAGCGCGCGGTAGAAGTTTGCAAACTCCCTCTGTTCGTCGAGAATGATCTGAGTAGCCGTTGCTAATGTGCGCCCCATAAAAATCCTCTACAACAACCGCTGTGGCAATTCTGTTTCGTTAGGTTTAAAAACGAGAACATTTTCAGCAATGTCCTGAAGATGCTCCAAGAACAAAGCACGCTCCGGTTGGGTGAACGGCGATGGTTGGGCGAAGACAATCACCGAGGCGGAACGGCTTAGTCGGTGTAAATGTTTGACGCTTTCTTGCAAAAGGCGGTAAGCTTCAGAAACAGTTACTCCTTCATCATAGAAAGTAGAGAGAATATCCAACACGATTCTGGGCGAGGGAGTTGTCGGGCTTTGCGCTAGCAGAGCCAATAATTGGTAACAGGTAAATGCCCTGGTCAGCCTTATGCGCTTCAGCGTAGCAACCAGATCTTTTGTTTGCCGACGAATAGCGCGTGCGATGCTATAAACTTCTAAGCGATTTCCCCCATCAATGATGTCTACAAACCCCAACATAGCCAAACGAGAGGTGACATCTGTCGTAAGATCCTTGGCTATGCGCGCCGGAGCTATGACCAACAACAGACGCCCAGATTGCATAACAGGCATTATATCCATAGCACAATATTAGAGCAAAAATGCGCTATAGACTATTCCCCATTGGGTTATGAATAGAGGGATTTATTGGTTAACCGAAAGGGTAGTCAAAAGTACGGGAATGCTTGACCTTTAACCCGTATGGATAGGGACATCCCAGGCGCTAAAATCCCAGTCCTCTAAAACTTGCTGCAATTGCGCTTTTGTACGCAAACCGAATTTGCCGACAGCATGGCGTATGTGAGCTTTGACTGTCTCAGGTGAAATCACTAACCGATCCGCAATTTCCTGGTTCGTATAACCCAAACAAACCATAGCAACCACTTCTCGCTCTCTTCGACTCAGATCTCTCCAACGTTTTAGATTTTCTTCGGCTTTTTGACGCTGAATGATTGCAGAAGTGAGCAAGTCGGAAACAACTTCCCCTTCAGTTCGCTGCTCACGCAGAGCCAAATCTTGCAGGAACGGCGCCAATTCCTCATCAAGTTCGAACGCTCGGAGCTTTGGCCGTATTAGACCGAGGTCACTAAGCAGGCGTTGGCAAATACGAAGGATAAGGGACATAACAACCAAACCAGTTCAAGGCAAGAAAAGTTCTGCTTGATAATTTGGTTTACCAGATTATATCAGAACATTTGTTCTATTGCGAGAGTAAAAGGCATCATCAACGCCGGATTTAGCGCAATCTTTACAGAAAATTTATTTTTATATATCCCAATCTCAACTGAGAGCATTAGCATTTGGTGGAAATATAAAGACAATCGTTCTGATAACCTGAGACGTCGGTTTTCAGCCGATGCCGGGCAAGCGCTAACAACAACTTTTGCGTCCACACCAGTTGCGTTGCTCACCTCCGGCAAACAGAGCGCAAATCTGTGCTAGAATTAGGGTTTGTGAGTTAAGCGGCGGCATTCATTCACGCACCGCCTGCCAGCCACAACCTAAAGAGTGGACTCTTGGATCGTGTCGGTAAAGAATATTTTCCTCTGGTATTTGCGAGGTGAATCAACCACCGCCCAACGCGCCCGCCGGATTACTAAAATCCTGCTTCTGTTGGCGTTATTCCTCATTCTTTTCAACATTGTTCCAATTGATGAAGTGATCCGTGCGATCCTTTCCGCCGATCCCTTTTATTTGCTGATCGGACTGGCGTTGAGCTTCGCTTCCACGGCGTTGACCGCGGTTGAAATGGAGCCGCTGACCCGCAACCAGGGCATCCGCCATAATATCTGGCAAATACTGGAGATCAACCTGGCGGTAAAGTTCTATTCACAATTCACCCCTACCACCCTGGTGGGCAGCGGGTTGAGGTGGTATCGCCTGGCGCAGCCTGGCGGCAAGGCAGCCGAATCGCTGGCCGCGCTGGCGTTCTTCCGCTCGCTGGAGACCTTTTTGACGCTCACAACCGGCCTGGCTTTCTGGATGTTGGCCGGCCAGGTGAAAAGCCTGGGCGCCGACTTGTTCTGGATTGTCGTCATTGTTCTGGGTATTATTTTGAGTTGGATCGTCGTCACGCGCAAAAGTATCCCTCTCTACGAATGGTTCAAAGCGCACGGCGGCCAGTTTCTAGAGCGTCCGCTCTGGCGGCCATTGACCCGCCGGATGGAGAAATTCCTGCTCGCGGTGTCCGCCTATGCGCACATGCCGGCGCTGGATCTGCTGCTGGCGGTTTTTGCCGGGGTGGCTTCAGTGATGTGCGGCATTTTGTCTGGTACTGTTTTAGCTCAGGCAGTGGGTATTGACATTGGTTTCCTGGAGATGGGCTGGATCCAGGCGGTTGTTTTGTTCACCACACAGCTCCCATTTGCTGTGGCCGGCGGCTTGGGCATCCGCGAGGTAACCCTGGTGGCGCTGCTGGCTACCTATGGGGTGGGAGCAGAACTATCTCTGGCTTTTTCTTTCCTGTTGTTTGTGCGCGGAGTCATCATCAGCCTCACCGGCGGGATCACCGAAGGTATTCAGGCATTGCGCGCTGCCCGGCCAAAAGAGGCCGAACCCGCGCCGGGCAATGTGAAGGAGTCCTGAGATGCGTGTGTGTTTGATCTCGGTGGAAATTTTCGCCTGGGGAAAATACGGCGGTTTTGGCCGCGCCACGCGCATCATTGGCCGCGAGCTGGCAAAGCGCGGCGTTCAGGTCATCGCGGTGACGCCGCGCCGCACCGGGCAAGGCGCAGTCGAGATATTGGATGGCATCCGCGTGTTAAGCTTTAAACCGCGCGACCTCCTGACCGCCAGCGCGCTCTTTCGCCAGGCGGACGCGGACATTTATCACTCCGAAGAACCTTCGCTGGGCACTTACCTGGCAATGCGCGCCATGCCGAATCGGAAGCACATCGTCACTTTTCGCGATCCGCGCGACGCGCAAGACTGGCGCACCGAATTCCGCCTGCCATCGCTCAATCCCGCTCAGGTAATCGCCAACTGGTTGTATGAGGACAACCCGCTGGTGCGGTGGGCTGTCCGCCGGGCGCACGCCCGCTTCGCCGCCGCCCACATGATCATCCCCAAAGCGCAGGCGAAATACGGCCTGGAAACAAACCCCGAGTTCTTGCCCACGCCGGTGGAGATACCACAGCGCATTGAGAAAGCGCCGACGCCAACGGTTTGTTTCGTCTCGCGCTGGGATAAACGTAAGCGCCCCGAATTATTCTTCGAGCTGGCGCGTTCTTTCCCCGAAGTGCGCTTCCTGGCTGCAGGGCAGAGCCGCAACGCCGAGTACGATCAATATCTGCGCCGCGCCTACGGCGATTTGCCCAATCTGGAGCTATTAGGTTTCATTGATCAATTCCGCAGCAACGAGCTATCGCAACTGCTGGGCAAGAGCTGGATACTGGTAAATACCGCCGCCCGCGAAGGCTTGCCCAACGCCTTCATCGAAGCCTGCGCCCACGGCTGCGCCATCCTCAGCGCCGTGGACCCCGATGGTTTTGCCTCTCGCTTTGGCTACCAGGCGCGCGACGACGATTTTGCCGCTGGCCTGCGCTATCTGCTCGAAAATGACCGCTGGCGTTCTCTCGCCGAACGAGGCTATCAATATGTATGTGAAACTTTTTCCCTCGACCAGGCGATCAACCGCCATTTAGAGGTCTATGAGCAGTTGACCGGCTTACCGCGACCGCGCCCTGGACATATTCTATCCAACAAGGAGTAAGAGCAACTCGTTATGACGACCCGCTTACTGGTGACCTCCATCCGCCGCCACACGCCGTATACCGAACCTTCAGGATACATTTACCTGGTAGAAGCCGAAAAAGGCCGGGTGTTGCAGCGCAGCATTATGAACGAACCAGCTTACCGCGAAGTGGACACTAACCCGCGCGGCGGGATGCGCGGCAGCCGCGGCGTCAGCGTACGCGAAGATCAAATCGCCATAGCCAACGCATCGGTGATCTACCGCTACGATCCGCAATGGAACCTGTTAGGCATCATCTCGCACCCATCAGCAGCAGCCATTCACGATGTGTTATTCGACGGCGATACGTTGTGGGCAACGGCAGCCCGCAACGATCTTCTGCTCCAGTTCGATCTTTCTGGCAATTTGCTCAAGCATTACTATCTGCGCGAGCCGTCCCCGGCCACTCGCTCCCTGGGGTGGAACCCGCCGCTCATATTACGCCCCGAGCAAGTCATCCAGGGCGCGATCGAATTTCGCGACCCGCGCACTCACGAAGAAGAAACCTACGACCGCGCCCATGTCAACAGCGTTTGCCGGCTGACGGATGGCAGTATGTTAGCTTCAATGGGGTTGGTGTTGGGTACAAAATTTTCAACCCTGCTCTATATCAAGAGCCGCCTGGTCAAAGCCGGCGTCTGGCCGGCGCTGCTGGCGGTCAACCGCGGGCTGCGTTCCGCTTTAGGGATGAAGAAGAACATGCACAGCGATCTGCTCATCCAGCCGGCGCGGGCGCGCTCGGCGGTGGTGCGCATCTCACCCGACGGCGCGCACCGCCTCGTCTTTTCGCTGGATGGC
>DYGV01000010.1:0-10449 GCA_020724505.1 Anaerolinea thermophila | reverse complement strand
GCCACCGTCCCCAGCCACAGCCTGTTAGCTTTGCACGATCAGACCGCCATTTATCTCAACACCACCACCGGCGAGGTGGTGCATTTCCAGCCGCAGAGCGGCAACATCCTCTCGACCACCAAAGTCACCGACGGATTTTTACGCGGCGTGACGCAACTCAACGAACGTACGCTGCTCTTGGGCAGCAAGCGCGAGCTGATTACCTTCGATCTGCGCGCGCTGAAAGTGACCTCAATACACGAGATCACCCAGGACCCCAATGAATCGGTGAACGACATCAAAATCCTCCCGCCGCATTACCAAACGCCGCCAGCCTCTTTCGCGGAACACTTTCGCGACCTGGTGGGCTTCACCAGCGAAGAACTGCCCCGCTATCAGTATCAACTACCGGCGCTCAGGATTCCCAGCCTCGAAGCATCCTAGCAATCCTACGATCTTATGACCCTTCCAAATTTCCTGATCATCGGCGCCCCAAAGGCCGGCACCACCACCTTGAACTTCGCCCTCGCCCAGCATCCAGAGGTCTATATGTGCCCGGTGAAAGAAGCCGGCTTTTTCTGGGCTTACGGTCAAGATATCCGCCTGCAAGGCCAGGGTTTCGAAAAACTGCTCAACCGTCTGGTGACCGATCTAGATGAGTATCAAAAGCTATTCGATGGCGTCACCACGCAGAAGGCTATTGGCGAGTCATCCGTACGCTATCTGGCCAGCCCGCAATCGCCGCAACTCATCCACCGTTTCATTCCCCATGCAAAATTGATCGTTATCCTGCGCCAGCCGGCGGAGCGCGCCTTCTCTGCCTTTGCCCACAACCTGCGGGATGGACTGGAAAGCTGCGCCGATTTCGCCGAAGCCATCGCCCAAGATCGCCAAGGACTGCGGGATAACTGGCTGTTTTGCCGTTACCTCAACCGCGGATTCTACTCTCAGTCGCTGAAACGCTATCTGGAATATTTCGACCGCAGCCAGTTGCATATCTCACTGATGGAGGATCTGAAAGACGATCCTTATGGTTTGATGCGCAGCCTGTTCCAGTTCCTGGAAGTGGATGACGCTTTTGTCCCCGACCTGACCCACAAACACAATGTCTCCGGCGTTATCCGCAATCCACTGCTTCGTTTCCTATGGACGCGCTCCAACCGCCTGCGGGTGGCTTTGCGCCCCTACCTGCCGCCGCGCTTGCGCCACGCAGCCTTTGAATGGGTGATCCAGGATGTGGAAAAGCTCCCCTTTCCCGCCGAGCTGCGCGCCGAGTTGACCGAATATTACCGCCAAGACATCCTGCAATTGCAAGACCTGTTACAACGCGATCTGAGCCACTGGCTCAAGTAAATGGATAATTTTGTATGAGTTATTTTCTGGTCTCCACCGTTCGCCGTCATTGCCCCCCCGATGAACCTTCTGGTTACCTTTACCTGGTTGACCCACGCCAGCAAAAAGTCATTCAGCGCAGCGCTATCATCGAGCCGCTTTTCCGCGAGCTGGACGCCAATCCGCGCGGTGGGATGCGCGGGGCGAAGGGCATCAGCGTGCGCCCCGACCAAATTGCCCTGGCAAACTTTTCGATGATCTTTCGTTTCGATCCGCAATGGAATTTGCTGGGCGTCATCACCCATCCTTCCTGCGCCGGGGTGCACGACATCCTGTTCCGGGAGGATAGCCTGTGGGTGGCCGCAGCGCGCGCCGACCTGCTGTTGCAGTTCGACCTGGCAGGCAATTTACAGCGCCACTTTTACATGCGCCAGCCTTCTCCTGCCCTCCAGGCGCTTGGCTGGCGCCCGCCGACCCTGCTTAACGATGAAATCATTCGCAAGGGCAAAATAGACTTTCGCCACCCGCTCCAGGTTGAGAAAGAGACCTACGACCGCGCTCACGTCAACAGCCTGTGTTTTTTGAGCAATGGAGACATGCTGGTTTCGCTGGGGTTTGTCTTTGACGACAAGTTTGCCAACCTGTTGCGGCTAAAAATCCGCCTGATCCAGTGGGGCGTTTGGCCGCTGCTTAAGACCGTCAACCGCTGGGCGCAACGCGCCCTGGGCAAAAAACAAAAAAACATGGATCAAAACCTGGTGGTCAAACCAGCCCAGGCGAAATCGGCTATCGTACGCATCACGCCGGATGGACGGCGTAGCCTGCACCTGCCGCTGAATAACATCACCGCTCCCAGCCACAGTCTGATGGCTTTGCCAGACGACACCACCATCTACCTGAACACTTCCGATGGTTCGATCCTGCACATCGAGCCTGAGCGCGGGCAACTGCTATCGAACACCAAAGTGGCTGAACACGGCTTTTTGCGCGGCGTCACGACGCTAAATGACCACACTCTGCTGGTCGGCAACCGCGGCGAGCTGCTCACCTTCAACCTGGCGACCTGTACAGTGAACGAGCGCTGGCAGATCACCAGCGACCCGAACGAAGCGGTTTACGACATCAAAGAACTGCCGCCGCACTATGCGCCGCCGCCAGCCTCGTTCGCCGAGGATTTCCGGCGGCAGACCGGCTTCGCCGACCCCCGCGCGCTATTGGATCAATGGTCATCCTGAGGCAGGATCACCTCGCAATCCTTTGGATTGGCTCTGGGGACGAGCATTTGCGTGCGCACTTGGGCTAAGGTTTCCACCGGCGCGTAATAACACAACAGCGGCCTGGAGACCCACTTCACCCAGGCATTGTTCTCTTCCTGAAACCCTGCGCTCATATCCTGAACGTTATCGTACAGCGGTTCGGTGACAGTCAGCGAGAAGCGTTTTCGCGCCAGATCTTGGTAAAACTGCCGAAAATAAGCCGCGTCGCCAGCCATGGCTTTATCCATCATATATTTTTTCTCATATTCCAATATCAGGCGCACATCTGTAATGTAGCCAAAAGTCAGCAGTTGCCGCTGATCCATAAACAAAACTTCGCCGCGTTTTTGCGCTCTGCTCACCCGCGTCTGAATCGCTTTCAACGACTCTTGCACCACCTCTGGAGCAGGCAACCGCAGTGGGCGCCCCATCTGTACCGCGCTCCAGGCAGGCAGCACAACCGCCAAAACCAGCAAACCCTGCGCCCAGCGCGGCCAAGTTGCAAATTCCACGGGGTCTTTTCCGCGCAGCGCCAGACCACATAAGATCGCCACGGTCACCAGGAACATATCCAGATTGTGCAGGTTATTTCCCCCACCGATCTTGACGCTGGCGACGATCCCTCCGCCTAAAAAAACCAGGCAAACCGACAAATATGCCGTGACCTGAACCCAGTTCAATCGCCAGCGGCGGCTGAGCGCCTGCCAGGTTAACAGCGCAACCACCGGCGCGACGGCGATCGCCAGACCCAGCAGGACGCCTTGTGGGTAGTTGACATTCGGCAGCAGCCGATACCAGAGCAGCGGCTGAGAAAGGGCAGTGGACGATTTCAGCTCTTGCGGTGAGAAAAGCTTGGCGTTTGCCAGCGCGCCGCCGATCAGCCCAATAGCAGCGACCAGAGTGATTGGGGCCAGCCGCATGATCGCGCGCGGCCAGCTTTCACCTTTGCTCCATTTGAAATCAGCCAGCCAGATCATCGCCGCCCAGGCAGGCGCGGCTGGCAGCCAGGTCCAGCGGCTGGCGGCGGCGTAATATCCGGCGACTGGCGCGGCGATCAACGTCGTAAACCAACGACCCGCTTTCACCGCGGCGACGATGAGCAGCGCGCTCAAGATCAACGGCGTATAGATTGGCCCCTGATACAAGAATAAAGAGATCCATAACGCCAGGGCCCAGCGCAGCAACCCCTCGAGCGCCGTCCAGCGCGCTATCCCATAACCTAACGCGAGGTAGGGCGCAGTCCATAGAAATGCATCCCACAAGCGGTGCAGCCAGATCGGCGTGCCAGGGATGAAAAAAAGGATGCCCCACAAAAAATTGCGCCCCGGCGCGCCCTGGCGCAGGTTCTCGCTGTTGATCAATTCATAACGGTCGCTATCCACGCGCAGAGAAAAGTTAAACATGCGGTTGCCTTCCGACCAGCCCAACGAGAACGGGTAGGCGGTGACGTTGCTCAGTCGTTCGATCAGCACATGCAAGCTGCCCACCAATAACAAGCCAAAGACCAGCGTCGAGAAGTTGACCAATCGCTGCTCATCATCGGTGAGGCAAAGCGAAGCCAGAAATGCCGTATGAATCAACGTCGCCAGGCGCAGGTACGGTCCAGCCAGATCCCCTAAGGAGGTGAATAGCCATAGCAATGGCGGCGCGACTGCGATTGCAACCGCCACCAGCCAGGCTAAGCGGCCCCAACGCTGGCGGATCGTCGCCCATCTTTGCACAACGCCTGACAGCCTTGCGGGACGGGACAACAGCGTCAGCAGCGCCCCCCAGGAGGCAGCAAAGAAAGCCGTCAACAACATCCAGGCGGCCAGCCACTTCCACGAAAACTTACCCAGCAGCGCGCCGGAGACAGGCGAAAGCTGGTAAAACTCCAGGCTGGCGCGCGCCAATACAAAGCCCACCGCCAGAACAGCCGCCCAACGCGGCCAGCCTTCAGGCAGGTCGTTCATAGTTTCCTTCACAGGAGAGGCCGCGCTCATGGACAGTCCCCTGCCACCGGATTAGGCGCCAGCAGTTGAATATCCACATTTTGCAGCGTGCGCAGGGGGGTGTAATAACAAAGCAGCGGCTCAGAGACCCACTTCACCCAGGCGTTGTTCTCTTCGCTGAAGGCGTAATTGCTGTCTTTGATCATCTTAAACTGCATATCGCTGATGATTAAAGCGAAGCGATGCCGCGCCAGGTCCTGATAAAAGGTTTCAAAATACGCGCTGTCCCCCGCCATCGCCCGATCCATCATATACTTCTTCTCGTATTCGGGTATCAACCGTATTCCATCTACCAAGCCAAAGGTAAGCAACTGGCGCTGATCCATAAACAAGACCTCGCCGGACTGAGCGGCCTGCGCTGCCTGGCTGCGGATATTTTCCAAAGCCTTGCGGGTCGCCTCTGGCGGCGGCAGCTTGAGCGGCGACCCGCTGCGGATGGCCGCCCATGCGGGCAGTAAAATCGTCAGCGTCAACACCACGCGCATCGCCAATGGCCAGGCAGGAAGATCCAATTGGGCATTGCGCAGCGCCAGCCCGGCAAGGATCGCCAGCGAGACTAAAAACATATCCAGGTTATGCAGGTTATTGCCGCCGCCGATCTTAACGCTGGCAACGACGCCGCCGATGAGGAAGACCAGCAAAGCCGCCCCATACGCTAACCCCTGCAAGAGGTTGACTTGCCAGCGTTTGGTCGCCATCAGCCAGGCCAGCAAGACGATGAGCGGTAAACAGGCGATGGTCAACGCCAACAAAACGCCTTCGGGATAGGTTGCGTTAGGGAAAAGCCGATACCAGAGCAGCGGCTGCGAGAGGGCGGTGCTTTGCGAGAGCTTATGAGGCAAAAACAGCTTGGGGTTAGCCAGCAACCCGCCTCCCAGCGCAGCCAGCGCTGCCAGGACGATCGGCGCCAGCCGACGCAAGGCGTCTCGAGATAGCAAAGCGGCAAGACCGCCGCGCCCCTGTTGCGACTGCGGCAAGTGGAAATCGGCCAGCAAAACGAAAACCGTCCAGGCGGGCACCGCCGGAAGCCATGTCCAGCGGCTGAGGCTGGCGTAATAACCTGCCAGCGCGGCGGCAAGCAACGCCGGGGCCAGCTTGCCCGGACGCACAAAAATTACTACCAGAATGGCGCTGAGGATCAGTGGCGTGTAGATCGGCCCCTGGGCTAAGAACAGAAAGATCCACAACGCAAAGAGCCATCTGCCCCGGCGCGGCCATCCGCTCCAGCGAGAGAGCAAATAACCCAGCGTCAGGTGTGGCAGCGTGGACAGGATCGCGTTCCACAGGCGATGCGCCCAGAGCGGCGTATCGGGGAATAAAAACGGCAATCCCCATAGCAAATAGCGCCCGGAAGCGCCGCGAATGGCGGTCAACTCGCCGATGTAGTCATACCGCCCGCTGGCGAAATAGATCGAATACTCATACAGGCGGTTGCCTTCCGACCAGGTGAGCGAGAAGGGGTAATTATTCACCGTAATCAACTGGGCTGCAATCAAAAACAAGCCGCCCACCAGAACCAGGCTAAAGAAGAAAGATGCCGGCTGGATCGAATCCTGCCGCTCAAACGGCAGGCAAACAGCAACCAGGGATGCAGATGAAAGCAGCAGCAGCAGGCGCAGATAGGCGCCCGTGAAAACATCCCCCCAATACGTTTCCAGGAGCAAAAACGACGGATATAAGGCGATGAGGATCGCAAGCAGGCTAAAAAGCCAACGCATACGGCTGCGCAAGTCAGCGAATTGGCGCACCAGGGCAGGAGAGCGGCCGGTTCGATGCGTGGTAAACGCCAAGCCGCCCAGCGTCAATCCTGCAAGCAAAACGGCGGCGGCCAAAATCAGCTCCAGCGTGGTCAATCCCCACTTCGAAAGGAATTTGGAGAGCAGCGACGCCCCTTGCGCTTCACCGCTCACGAGTTGACGCAGCGCCTGCCCCAGAGCGTTGAAAATCACCGCCAGACTTTCCCAGGCGCGGATCAGCTCGCCGACCGCTTGCCAAATGATCCACGCCGCGGCCAAAAGGCTCAGAGCAAGCGGCCAGCGCCGATTTGAATGAATGGGCAACCTTATAGGTAACGCAATTTTCAATGTAATCTCTTAAAAATACGAATTTGAGAGTCTGGACGACACGCGGCAGCGGGAGGCGTGGGCATCAGTTCTTCAAAGCCGCCGCCCTTAACCAGATCGCGCAGCCATCCTCTGAAAGAACGCTCTTCTATCAGAATAAAATCGGCTTGTTCAGCCCATTGATGCGACAACGTTTCATTCCAGCGCCCAAACCGAACAATCAACTCCAGGTCGTCACCAGTTTCTAACATCGAGTAACCATCGTTGATCTGTGCCGGAAAAATCCTTATGTCGCGCACGTAAAGCAGCGGAATGGTCGAGAGCGTTCCTTTCCAATAAACCAGCGCGCCCGGCGAGATCGCTCGCGCCAGGTGTTGACCTGCCGCCTCATACGAGACAATCACATCTCCTGGACAATCATAGGTGCCGTAACCGCCGGCTAGCGCCAATGTGGGGCTGAGTGCAAATCCAGCCGCCAGGAAAATAACCAACGCCCAATAGCCGAAGGACGCTGGCGCGCGTTCAGTATGAGGCGACTTTACTGGATTGGCGAATTTGATTTCGCTGTGCGCCGCCTGCATTTTGCGCCAACGCGATGCAAGGAACGTCACTACCAGAGTGCATAGCAATACCGCCGCTCCGAAAATCAGCCCAAAGATCAGGGGCAGCAAACGACGCAATTCTTGTGCAGCAATGGCAAACTTATTGATCAACACCGCCCCTAACGGCACAGACCCCGGCTCTGGCGACCCCAACATCCAGCGCGGGATGTTGAGGTTGTAAAGCTGGTCGCTGATTTGCTCAAAAGCCCCATATCCAATCCCCGCCGAGGATACCAGAACCATCAACACAATAAGCAATTGCACCCAAAGGGAGAGGCGCTTCCGCCAGCTCATTGCCGTCAAGATAATTAACAGCAAACCGGCGGCTGTGAAAAAGGAAACATACCCCGCCAGGCAGAACACGCAATAATCTTTCCCCAGAGCTGCCCACATGTGCGAGATCAGCAGAGAGATAAACAACGCCAGCAGAAATACCGCGCTGCGCATCTCAGAAGGTTTCTTCCATTCCCCTTTTCGAGGCCAAAGCATGACCGTCGCCATTACGCCGATCATCGAGACAAAGTGAAAGCGCAGGCTGTGGAAAAAGCTGAGAATACGCCCCACTGTCGAAACGTCTGGTTTCCAGGACTGTTTATAACTGCTTGGCAAACGCCAGGCGTCTAAAAACGGCGTCAGCGATTTTGGCAGGCGTGTCCAGACTTGTAGAATGTCCGGCCAATATAAGGCGTGCCAAAAGATTATCACGGAACCCGCAGCAAAGGCGGAGACAATCCCCATCCTGGGGCCATATTGCCAGAGAATATACAACACCAACAGGGGCGCGACCGGGAGCATATTGATGCGCGTCATAACCATCGCTCCGGCCAGAATGGAACCCAATACAATTTGCAGCCAGGGACGGTCATCTCCCAGGGTAAACGCCAGCATCCAAACCAGCATACAGGCCACCAAGCCTTGCGAAACAGCCGTGCTGTAAGTTTTGAGCAACGCCGGGTTGAGCGCCAGTGCCCACACTGCCGCGGCCGCCCACCATCGGTTTCCAATCCGCCGGCTGAGAACCCATACGCCGATCAGCATCAAGATTGCCAGCAGGATCGCCGAATAGCGAGCCGTGCGAATGCCCGGCCCAAACCAGTCCTGCAGATAGCCTGGGACCAGGAAAGCCAACGGCATGTGGTTTGTCCAGGGGCCATTCGGCTGATAAGGAACATACTGCCCGCTGACAAACAGAAGGCCCTTATAGACATAAGCGCCTTCATCCAGGACGGACTCCTGCGTATGAGCAAACATCCACAGTTGCCAGGAACACCAGATTCCGCCAGCCAATGAAATGGCTTCTGCGATCCAGGGAAAACTTGCCAGCCGATTCAACGAAGATCTAATCAACGAGGCGCTCACACAAAATTATAGAAACACATCATCACATTGTGACATGCCACGCGACCAATTATAACTGTCTCAGGCTGGCGCATCTAAGCCTTGGGGTTTTGAATTGCCGGGTCGCGCTCAATCATTTCCGCTCACGGGCGGCGGATCGGCAAGCGGCTGCGCCAAAGGAAGCGGCGCTTCATTGGGTTGAACGGCTGTGGCCGTGCGCGCCCAATCCCAAAGGATCAGCAAGAAGGCTGTTGCCGCGCCCATACCCAAGGTTTTGAACAAATCCACCACCGGCCAGCTCAGCGGGGTGTAGCGGCGCAAATACCAGGGTAAAAACCAGCCCAGCATTGCGCCGACCAACAGCAAGGCGCGCCGAAAGAGCGGATCGGCCGCCCGGCGATGTTCGACCCACGCCCAGGCCGCCAGCGCAGCTTGCAGGCCGACGAAGGTAGCCCGATAGCGCGGGTTATCCCACATATCACCGCCAGCGCGAACCGAAGCGATCAGGATCACCAGCCAAACGACCAGGCTCAACGTGAGGGTAAATATAGATTTCCGTTCGGAGCGCAGCGCCAGCAAGGGCGCGTAAACCATAAACGCCAGCAGGATCGTCCAGCCCAGCGCCCGCCAGACGGCGATGGCCTGCCAGATGGGCGCCGCGCTGCCCGCCACCAAAGCCGCCGGCAGGAAAGGCTGCACAACGCCATAGCCCACCAACACCGGCAGCTCCACCCACGTCGGATAGGCCTTGAACACCTTCTGCATCCACCCCGAAGCGTGCTGGCTGATATACATTTGCAACTGGGCGGACTTGGTGAACCACCACCTGACCATCTCCAGTGGATTAATCATCCCGGGCGGAGTGAATTGTTTCAGCACGAAATACAGCCCAATCAAGACAATCACGATTAGGATTGCCAGCCCCAGCCAAAGCTTGCGGCGACCGACGGGCTGGCCGCGGCGACTGAAATGTAAGCCGCCAGCCAGGAGCACCGCCATCGCCAGGGTCATCGCAGCCACGGGCGGGGAGAAGGGTATGCACAGCGCCAGTGGAGCGAGCGTCCACGCCAGACCTGCCCAGGAACGCTCTTGCGTATAACGCATCAGACCGTAAAAGGCGGCAATCGCCAGAGCCATGGTGAACGCCTCGCGCATTTGCGATGAACCGAGCAACACAGCTTCCGGCGTCAGAAGCATCACCCAGGCCGCCAGGCGCGCCTCTTTCTCGCCCCAGGCGCGGCGGGCAAAAGCCCAGGTGAAAGGCACAGCCAGCGCCGAAATCGTCGCTATCAGGATCAGCATTAATAACGGCTGATGTTTCTCTAAGCCAAAGTAGCGATAGATGCCAGCGCTGATAAAGAGCATACCACCATACTGATCCGCTTTACGATTATCCACAAAGGCGGTTATCAAGGGCTTAGGGGAACGCGCCAGCCTCCAGGCCAGCGTATCGCGTGCATAGGCATCCCCCATCACGTAACCGGCCCGTTCAGGCGACGTGCCATGCCCCCAGCGAGGCAGGGCCACCAGCCAGAACACGCTAACGACCAGGTGGAGCAATACCGTTGCAATGGTCAATTTCAGCAGCCAGGAGGGCGGCTTTTCGGATTTCAACAAACGCCACACCCCGCCAAACAAAAGCCCGCAAAGCAGGGTCATGGTTACAAAAGCGCGCCAGTCGGTCAACGCGGAGAAGCGATTGGAGATCCAGGCAAGCAAAAAGCCTGTGAGCAGCAACGCCGCCCCGACAATAAGCCAGGAAAACCAGTGTATTTTTTGAGGGGGTTGTTTTTTTATTGTTCCCATGAGCAATGGAACGAAATCTACAAGTCAAACCTTGTTTTTGCGCAAATACACGGCAATTCTATTTTTTAGTGCAAACACAGGC
>DYGV01000183.1 GCA_020724505.1 Anaerolinea thermophila | reverse complement strand
ATCCGTTTCCAGAGGCGCGTAAGCCGCCCCGGTTTTTAAAATTGCCAGAAGGCTTACAATCAAGTCTATTGAGCGCTCCAAAAATACGCCCACAATCGTTTCCTGCCCGACGCCCAAGCGTATCAGGTAGCGAGCCAGTTGATTCGCCCGATGATTTAACTCGGCATAGGTTAGTCGTTCCTGTGTTACCCACCCCCTTGGTTCTTTCAACGCGCCGGGTAAGCGGGCAAGTTCTACTGCAAGCGCCTGTGGCGTTTGTTCCGCCTGAGCCTCAAAAAGCGAATGAATCGTCGCTCGGCGTGGGTAGTCGTGGGCGGTTGCATTCCAGTCATCTATCAGTAAGCGTAGTTCATCCTGCTCTAAATATTCCACCGCAGAGAGTTTCTGCGTCGGATCATCCACAAAGCATTTTAGCAACCAGATGTAATGTCCGATCATGCGCTCGATTGTTGGGCGATCAAATAAATCGGTGTCATATTCCCAGACCATAATGACGCGTTCGTCGCCCTCGGAATTTCCAAGGCCTAATAATTGCGCCTCACGTGGGATCACAACCACATTCAAATCAAATTTGGCTGACTGATTCTGGCGATAAACCAGGCTGCCATGCAGTTCCGGAAAATCCAACTCCGGGATTGGCGAATCATGGAAACTAAACACTACCTGATAGATTGGGTTATAGCTCAAATCCCGTTTTGGCTGCAGGGCTTCCACCAGCTTCTCAAAGGGGAGATCTTGGTGCGAGGCAGCTTCCAGTACCGTTTCCCGCACCCGCTCCAACGCCTGGATAAAGGTTGGATCGCCGGATAAATCCGTCCGCAACATTACGGTATTCACGACCATACCGATCATGCTCTCTAGCTCGCGTTGTTGACGATTGGCAAACCCCGAGGCAATCAAGATGTCTGTCTGACCGGTATAACGATAGATCAATGCTTTAAAAACAGTCAAGAGGGTCATGAAAGTGGTTGCCCGATGTAAACGGGCTAAATACTTCGCGTCGGAGTACAATTGCGGCGGCAGGTCTATTTGAATTGAAGCTCCACGATAGCTTTTCAAACGCGGTCGGGGCCTCGCCATTGGAAAGTTCAATACTGGTGGGCTGCCTTCCAAGCGTTTCGTCCAATAAGCTAAAAGTTTCGCTAAGGTCTCTCCCTGCATCGTCTGCCGCTGCCAGACGGCATAATCAGCGAACTGCGCCGGCAGCTCGGGTAAATCGGGGCGTCCACCGCTTGCAAATGCCGGGTAAATGGCGCGTATCTCCTTCATTAACACGCCAAATGACCATCCGTCATGCACCAGATGATGTTCCATATGAACTAAGTAGTGTTCATTTGTCCCCATGCGAATCAACCGCCAGCGCGTGAGCGGCAACCGAGTAACATCAAACGGCTCGGCAAACCACTCCGCCAACAGACGTTCCATCTCAGCTTCCGCTGCCTCTTTCGTTAGTCCGCTCAAATCCTGGATCGGCAACTTTACCTGCCAGGGTGGATGAATCACCTGCATTGGCTCACCGTCAACAGCCGGGAAGGTTGTACGGTAAATTTCATGCCGCCGCACAATCTCGCTTAGCGTTTTTTCTAGCGCGATGTAATCAAGCTTACCCTGTAAATGTATTAATATCTGATAGTTATAGGCTAGGTTATCCGGTGCGAGATTGTGTATGAACCAGACCTGTTCCTGAGCGTAGCTCACCGGCAGAGGGCGATCGCGCGGTGCCCGCGGGATTGACATCTGCCAGCCTGAGCTTGTTATCCGAGTTTGCGTTTCATTTGAAGCAATCGCGTTCTCTAGGATCGCTGCCATCCCGCTCAAGGTGGGGTGGGTAAAAAATTGATCAATTGTCAGTTCAACTTGAAATTCATCTAAGATGCGCGCCAGGGCTTGAATCACTGCTAATGAATTTCCACCCAACTCAAAAAAATCATCCTCGAGATGGATGTTTTGCGTGCCTAACACTTGTGACCAAATGTAGGCGAGTTTCTCTTCAACTTGAGTGCGATAAGCAATTAAACTCGGCTCTTGCTCTAGTGAAGACATTTGTTCTAGAGCCTTGCGGTCAATCTTACCGCTCGGATTAAGTGGCATTTTTTCAATTTGGAAAAACGCCGAGGGGATCATAAAAGCGGGTAAAAACTGCTTCAAGTATGCTTTCAATTTGGGTACAGAAAGCAGACAGCCATCTTTGAGTGTTACAAATGCGATTAGGCGCAGCGATGTAACCTCATCCCTGTTACTCGAAGGTCTGAGGACAACTGCCGCTTGACGCACCTCAGGCGCGCTTTGCAAAGCTGCCTCGATCTCTCCGATCTCCACCCGCGCTCCACCAACCTTGACCTGAAAATCCACTCGTCCAAGATATTCGATCAAACCACCGTGTCGCCGCCGCGCCAGGTCGCCGGTACGATACATGGGCTTTCCCGAATTGCTAAAAGGATCCGGCAAGAAACGCTCGGCTGTCAAATCCGGGCGATTAAGATAACCCCGCCCCACACTCTCCCCGGCCAGATATAGCTCGCCAACCTCTCCATCTGGAACTGGCGTTAACTCCTCATCCAAAATATAAGCCTGTGTGCGATCTACGGGTCGACCGATTGGAATAGTATCCCAATGTTCATCTCCCTGAACGACGTAATATAAGGTTTCAATCGTCGCCTCAGCCGGCCCATAAAAGTTTATCAATTCTACATCAAGCTTTTCCTGCACCTGTTGCGCCAAACGTGTGGTCAACGCTTCGCCACCGCTGACTAACCTCCGCAAGCTGGCACAACGCTCAAATTCTGGATGTTCCACCATCAACGATAACAGGGATGGCGTCATTTGTAACACAGTTATCTGCTGATCCACAACCGTTCGCGCGAGATAACCTATGTCTCGATGTCCCCGTGGTTCCGCCATCACCAGCGTCGCCCCACTCATCAGCGGCGCAAAAAATTCCCAAACCGCCGCATCAAAGCTAAAGGGCGTCTTATGCAATACTCGATCATGAGGCTGCAGCGGAAATTCACGCATCATCCACCCCATGTGATTCCACAGGGCACGATGCGGAATCATTGCCCCTTTCGGCGTTCCGGTTGAACCGGAGGTATAGATTACATATACCAGATTTTCCGGGTGAAGTTTCACCTCCGGGTTATTCGAACGGAATTCGCCCAGCGTTCCTTCAAGCTTATCCAATGCTACAACATCGCGCGCATATCCTGCAACAGACGCCGTGTTGTCTGACCGCGCCAAGATAATCTGCGCACCCCCATGTTGAACCATATAACCAATGCGCTCAGCGGGATATGTGGGATCCAGAGGCAGATAAGCAGCTCCTGCCTTTATCACCGCCAGGATGGCTATTGCCGTTTCCAGGGAACGATCTAAATAAATACCAACCAGCGAGTCAGGTGTGATGCCCCGATTCAAAAGGTAATATGCCAACCGATTGGCGCGTTGGTTCAATTCTGCGTAACTAAGCCGTTGCTCCCGAAAAATGACTGCTGTAGAATTCGGATTCTGAGCAGCTTGCTCTTCAATCACATGATGTACAAAATTCATTTTCAATCCTAACAGGAAGCTTGAGCATCAATTATAGCCAATAGATGACCAACCGTGGATACCAAACCCCTCATAAACGCCTGCTTTTGTGAGCTGATCGGGGCGAAGAAATGCGTTCGCCCCGATCTCCTAAAGATCTACCGATCAAATCGAGAAGTCTTCACCATGCCAAATTCCCTGTTCGGGAAGATGCAGCGGCGGGGCATGTTCCGCAGCATGTCCATTCAGGCGCTCCTCCAGTGCCTTAACATGCTCCACCAGCGCTGCAAGCGTTTCTCCGATTGTATCCGGTAAACGCCCATGCTCTAGATCGGGCAACGCTGTTTCTTCGCGCGAGCGACTGCGCACCACCACCTGGCCGGGCACACCTACTACCACTGAATTCGGCGGCGTTGACTTGACCACCACCGCGTTTGCTCCAATGCGGCTGTTATCTCCGATTGTGATCGCGCCCAAGATTTTCGCTCCCGCTCCCACAACCACGTTATCACCTAGTGTCGGATGACGCTTACCTTTATTCAAGCTGACGCCGCCCAACGTGACGCCATGATAAAGGGTCACCCGTCTCCCGATTTCAGCCGTCTCGCCGATCACCACACCCATGCCGTGATCAATGAACAGGTTTGACCCAATCTTTGCCCCAGGGTGAATCTCAATCCCGGTCAGGCTGCGCATGATCTGCGAAAAGAAACGAGCCAATAACCGTAAATTCTTCCGCCATAGCCAATGCGCAATGCGATGTCCCCAAACTGCATGTAATCCGGGATAACAGAGCAACACTTCCATCACACTGCGCGCGGCCGGGTCGCGCTCAAACACCGATTGAACATCGCTGCGAATGGTATCTATAACTCTCCTGAACATCTTTCCCTGCCCATTCAGCCGGCTTTCAGTCGGCAAGGTCGTTGAACAGAGGCGTGCTCAAATAACGTTCGCCAAACGAAGGAATGACAACCACTATCAGCTTACCGGCGTTTTCCGAACGCCGAGCGACCTGTAGCGCCGCCCATGTTGCAGCACCCGACGAGATGCCCACCAACAACCCTTCTTCTCGCGCCATACGTCGCGCCGTGTCGAAGGCATCATCTCCTCTCACCCGTATAATTTCGTCGTAGATCGTAGTGTTGAGGATTTCGGGCACAAACCCAGCTCCGATACCTTGAATCGGATGCGGACCTTTTTGTCCCCCGGAGAGGACTGGCGACGCGTCTGGCTCTACCGCCACGCATTGTACAGATGGCTTACGCGCCTTCAACACTTCTCCAACGCCGGTGATCGTGCCGCCAGTGCCCACGCCTGCCACCAAGATATCTACCTGTCCATCTGTATCGCGCCAGATTTCCTCCGCCGTTGTGCGACGATGGATTTCCGGATTTGCCGGGTTCTTGAATTGCTGCGGCATGAAATAATTCGGTGAAGAGGCAACCAACTCTTCTGCCTTGCGGATCGCCCCGGCCATGCCCTCACTGGCTGGCGTAAGGATCAGTTCCGCCCCATAAGCGCGCAGTAGCATACGGCGCTCTTTGCTCATCGATTCCGGCATGGTCAAGATGAGCCTATAGCCTCTCGCCGCGCACACAAAAGCCAGCGCGATACCTGTGTTGCCGCTGGTCGGTTCGACAATCACCGTATCTTTATTGATCCGACCGGCTTCCTCTGCTGCTTTAATCATGGAGACACCAATGCGGTCTTTCACGCTATGCGCCGGGTTAAAGTATTCCAGTTTTGCAACTACCTGCGCTACAGCGCCCTCACTCACCCGATTTAACTTTACCAATGGTGTATTTCCGATCAGCTCCGTGACATCATTTGCGATGCGCATACTATGCTCCTATAGATGTGATTTGAGAATTTGAGATTAAACAAATCAGCCAATTGCTGCAAACTCGCTTCATGGCAAATAACAACACCACTCAGCGTTTGCGGCCGGCGTATCAGACGCCAGATCAAACGAGATCTGCGGGGATACTGCCCGCCGCCATACAGCAATTGGCTAATTTACAGGGATGCGCCAGATGAAGCCAGGACTAATCCTGACAATGGCGCGGTCGCCTGTCAACCCTTGCCAGGGCGGCGGCTACAGCCCCCGCCCTGGACACATGCAAAGCATTCTTATCATCTTAGCCAACATTATTAGATAAATTCAACCCCTATTTTAGGAATACTTGCAACACTTGTCAAGGGAAGCGCGTGAATATTGAGACAACCTTAATCCCGAACACATGACACTTTCGTTTATGGCCGAACATAGACAAAATAGCTCAACACCCAGCCAATGTGTCCCTGCCAATCACGCACTTCAATCCATTCCATGCCTTTTATTACCACTCGTTGATAAAGCACCTCGATAGGCGCGCCCTCAGCCAGGAAGGCGATAATTCCTCCGCCGGGCGCATCCCGCAAAGCTAAACCTGCACCACCCGTTCCTCTAATGACAGCCGGTATAGGTGTAGGGGTGAAAGTGCTTGTCGGCGTAAATGTGGCTGTAGATGTGGCTGTTGCCGTGTGGGTTAAAGTCGCCGTGGGAATCGGTGTACGGGTGAAAGTAGCAGTAGCAGTTAGAGTTGGGCTGGGACTTGGGCCAGGTGTCATCGTGGGTGTATTGGTCGGGGGGAAGAGAGGGTCCAACCGCGTCGTCGGGATAGAAATTACTTGCAATGCAACTGGCTGCTGTAAGTTACCGGCGATAGCCCTTTGCCATTCTACCACCTGGCTAAATGTAGGCTGACGCGAAGTACGCACGGTTATTCGCAAATTCAGTACCTCGGGTTGATTATCAATAATGATCTCTACCAATTGCGCATCTGGCAATGTAGTCACATAACGGCTTACTTCATCGCGCACGCGTCGTTGATAGACTGCCTGGTTGACAAAGCGCAGCGTCAGCACCACCAACGGCACAGTTACTAATAAAACCAAAACCGCAGATACAATTATACTGGTTGAAATATGGTTCCCAGCTTCGAGCGAATTAATCGGCCTGAATCCGAGTAGTGCAAACACCATAATTCCGGCAAAAGAGATGGCAGTAAAGTTTGTCAAATAGAGCAACAAAGCCCCGAATATTACATCCTGCCGACCTAATGCGATGCCTATGCCCACCGTACACAGTGGAGGCATTAATGCTGTAGCAATCGCCACGCCAGGAAGCGCAGCGGAGATTTTCGGCTGCGCCAGAGCATAAGCAGCTGCCGCGCCGCCTGCCAAAGCGATTCCCAAATCAATTGGCGTTGGCTTCGTTCGCGCCAGAATTTCATTTGGCAGATCTTCTATAGCGATAACGCCGAAGGGTAGCGTTTGCAGGAATAACTCAATTAATGCAGATAAGCCGATCGCCAGAACCATGCCTTCTGCCAGGGCCGTCAAGGCGCGGCGAAAAACATAGCGTTCGCCTACAACTGATGCTACAGATAAACCCAAAATTGGCGACATAAGCGGTGCCACCAGCATTGCTCCGATAATCACCGCCGGTGAGTTTGTCGTTAGACCAAAGGTTGCAATAGCACAGGAAAGCACGACCAAGAGGAAAAAATCAAACCCAGGCGAAGACGCCTGCGCCAGTTCAGCTAAAACTTCTCCTCGCCGTTGAACATCCAATTGGTGGACGTACTTATTTGCCATTCTGCGGATGGCATTCTTAAACATGCCTGGGTCATCTCCTGGCGCTCAAGAACAATGGCTACACTGCGCCCCTGCGTTGCGCTGCGCTAATCTCAAACTGTGGATGTTCTAATAACTCGCCCAGATCGCGAATATCTACCCCTCGTTGTAAAAAGGCCACCCCTAGCCGCGCCATCTGCGAACGGTAGCGGCCGAAACGATCGTCGTCAATGAATAGCGTATTGGTTGCGTCAACTAGATAACCATCATCTTGAAAAGCTTTAATGATCCGCTCCAA
>DYGV01000182.1 GCA_020724505.1 Anaerolinea thermophila | reverse complement strand
AATGCAACTGAGCCAGGCGTTAGATTCCGTCTGGACAGCGCAACCGCGCAGCAAAGCCAGCTCCTATTACCTTTTTTTTAGCCTGAATGAAGAAGGGTATGAATACTCTTCTCAATGGACCATAAGCCCATATACACTTCCACTGAGCGCGCTGCCCGTTGAATTGCGTAATAAGGCGACAGAAACTGACGGAGCTTCGGTAAATGCATGGCTCGAAACCGAACCAGATCTGCTGCGTCGCTTAAAATCGCCCTATCACTCCCTGGATCCAAAGGGCTGCTTGAATTGCTCCCCAGAGGTGGTGAACCTGGCAAATATTATCTTAGAGCGCAACCGGGCATATTACTATTACAACGCGCGCTTTCCACTGGAGAATTATTTATCTTTGCTGCGTAACACACGCGGTCCTTTGTATTTGGGGGAATCTTCCAATCCACTCTCTAAACCATTAAACATCCTGCCAGAAATTGCGGAGATACGTTTACGTATTGATCGTTGTGAGACAGGAATACGGCTGTATCCACAACTGGTTGTTGGAGAAAAAGCCATTCAGATCAACTTGGAGAAAGCTCGCGAAATTCTTTCCGATCCTTTATGGTTGCTGGCAGATGATTATCTGGTGGAAATTTCCAATTCGTCATCGGTCGCACTGCTGAACGTTTTCCAGGATCAAACCGAAGTGATTATTCCCGCAGATCAGACGGATACGTTTGCGGAGAAGTTCTTGCTGGATCTGGCGCGGCGTTTTTCGCTGCACGGTGACGCAGTTTCCTGGGAAACGATAACCGCTGAACCGACGCCGCGCGTTTATTTGAACGACAACAACAACGAACTGCAAGCGCAACTACGCTTTGGATATGGCGAGGCGGAGGTGCGCTACGATCCTGATTTGCCGACCGAAACAATCCAGCGCAAAGCAGAGGGTTTGAATCTGATGCGCGTCATACGCCAGCCCGAAGCGGAAAAACAGGCGTTTGAGGCGCTTTCATCATCGTCCTTTGGCCTTAAACGCGCAGGGCTCCCCGGCCAGCCCGGTCTCTTCCGCTTGCGGGCGCGGACACATCCGGTAGACTTTTTGCTTAATAGCGTTCCGCGCCTGGCGCAGGCAGGGTTTGAGGTCTATGGCGAAGAGCAATTGAAAACCGCCCGCGTCAATCGCAATACGCCCACCATTTCCTTCAAAGTGGCCTCCGGCATTGACTGGTTCGACGTCCATGCGGTGGTCAACTTCGGTGAATTAGAAGTCTCGCTGCAAGAAATCCGCCGTGCTCTGCGCAAACGCGAACGATACATCAAGCTTGCCGATGGTTCCATCGGCGAGATTCCAGAAGAATGGATCGAGCGTTATAAGCACTTGTTCAGCCTGGGCGAAACAGAAGGGGAAGCTCTGCGATTTTCACGCCATCATATTGTCCTAATCGAAGAGGCGTTGGCGCAAGCAGACCACGCCCAGGCGGATGAGGAGTTCGAGCGGCGGCGGAAAAGGCTACGGGCGTTGATTCAACAGAATTTTACCGGCATCCAACCTCGCCCCTTGCCCGAAGGCTTCATCGGCGAACTACGTCCCTATCAAAAGGCGGGTTTCGACTGGCTGCACTTCTTGCGAGAGATGGAATTCGGTGGTTGTTTGGCCGATGATATGGGGCTGGGAAAAACCGTACAAACCCTGGCTTTTTTGCTATCGCTCTATAATCAGCCCGAGGCACAACGCCCCAAACAGGCCAGTTTGCTTGTTGTACCGCGCTCGCTGCTGGTGAACTGGCAACGCGAGGCGGCGCGTTTCACCCCAGGGCTGCGCATCCTGGAATTTTTCGACATAGACCGCGTCAAGGATACTACAGCCTTTGATCAGGCGGATTTGGTCATCACGACCTATGGCGTGTTATTGCGAGATATTCAGTTTTTGCACGGCTACACATTTTATTACGCTATCCTGGACGAATCCCAGTCCATCAAAAACCCGGTCTCGCAAACGGCGCGCGCCGCGCACCTGTTGCGCGCCAAACACCGCCTGGTGCTGACCGGAACACCGATCGAAAACTCAACCGCCGAGCTTTGGTCGCAGTTCGCTTTCCTGAACCCCGGCATGTTAGGCAGCCTGCAATACTTCAAAACCGAATTCGGCCTGCCCATCGAAAAGAAGAACGACGAGGAAGCCGCGAGCAAGCTGCGAAAACTGGTCTATCCATTCATTCTGCGGCGCACCAAAGATCAGGTCGCGCCAGAGTTACCGCCGCGCACTGAGCGGATCCTGTATTGCGACATGGAGCCCGGACAACGCAAGCTATATAACCGCACCCGCGATTATTATCGCGGGGTGGTTCTAGGGCTACTGGAGAAAGAAGGATTGAATAACAGCCGCATGAAAATTCTGGAGGGGTTGCTACGCCTGCGCCAGATTTGTAATCATCCCCGGCTGGTAGACGAGAAATTCCACGGCGATTCAGCAAAGTTTGAGCTGCTCATGGAGACGCTGGAAACATTGCGCGCCGAAAACCACAAGACGCTGGTATTTTCGCAATTTGTGAAGATGCTTTCTCTGGTGCGCAAGGAGATGGAAGCACGCCACATCCCCTACACATACCTGGATGGCCAGGTGGTTGCGCGTCAAGAACAAGTGGATCTATTCCAAAACGATCCTTCCATTCCGTTTTTTCTGATTAGCCTGCGCGCCGGCGGGTTGGGATTGAACCTCACCGCGGCGGATTACGTCATCCATATTGATCCCTGGTGGAACCCGGCAGTGGAAATGCAGGCTTCAGATCGCACTCACCGCATTGGGCAAGATAAGCCTGTTTTCGTATATAAATTGATCGCCCGCGATTCAGTCGAAGAGAAAATTCTGGTGCTGCAAGAGCGCAAACGAAACCTGGTTGATCAGATTGTTGCTCCCGAAACTGCGTTCTTCAAATCGCTCACTCGACAAGATATCGAAGAATTGTTCTCAAACTGAGCCAACGCAAGCCATCCACAGGGTATAATACATTCTGTTGATGAGCGCCATAACGATTTGCTGAGGCAACTCCATGAACGACCAGCCCCTTTCTTCCACATCTCTGGTTCTGGTCGCTATCATGAATCAGCCGCGCGATCTGGAAATTGCTCGCTTGTTGGGCTGGTATCGCATCCCATTACGCAGCGCACCCAAAGTGATCGCGGTGGATTACCTGGCTTTTTATCAGACCGCCGCGTTTGGAGAGGCAAAATGGCGCATTGAGTATATTGCGCCCGTGCGCGGCCACGAATTGACCACCCGCCTGGAATTGCTAAAAGATGAACCCGATCATCCCCATGCGCGCCGCGAATATTATAAAGTGGCACTGGGAGCGCTGCAACGCCTGCCCCGGCCGATCCTGGCGGCTGGCTGGCGGCGGATCACCTTCTTCTACACCACCGGCGAATACCTACTTCGCGCCCAAACCGTGAACGATCTGGTCGTCGCCAGCCAGGAGCGACCGATTCTATGGCAGGCGTTGCGCGAGCGCGCGGAAGAAACCCAATCTTACCAGACTCCAGAACAAATGCAACTCGATCTACCCGCAGAGGTCTTCACAGCGCTCTTCACCTTGCGGAGAGGCGAATAACATCCATGGAAGATCGCCAGTCTGCGAAATCCAATCAGACAAACCCCGCGGCGGCTGAAGAGGAAGCTGCGCCAGAGTTCGTGTGGACCTTTCGCGGCTACCGCCTGCGGGCCAGCGAATTTACCACTGCAATGGCGCACTTCTTCCGCGCCGAAGTGCAGCGCGCCAATGTGTGGCGGCAGCGATTAGATACCACCACCAACTGGGCTGTGGTAACAACCGGCGCAGCAATCTCCATTGCTTTTGCAGAGACAGGCAATCACCTGGTCATTCTAATCAACCTGATTTTGGTCACCATTTTCCTGATCATCGAGGCGCGCCGGTATCGTTATTACGAGCTGTGGGCTTATCGGGTGCGGTTGATGGAAACGGATTTCTTCGCCGCCATGCTGGTGCCGCCCTTTCACCCATCGCCGGATTGGGCTGAAACACTCTCAGAAAACCTGTTGCACCCGCATTTTCCCATCTCTAATTTGGAAGCGATTGGACGCCGGTTGAGGCGGAATTTCCTATATATCTATGGCATTATATTCTTCGCCTGGCTCTCGCGCTTATGGTTGATCCCCACCCCAACTTCCAGTTGGGAATACTTTGCCCAACGGGCGTCATTGGGACCCATCTCCGGCGAGTTGGTCTTGCTCGGGGTCAGTACCTACATGGCCCTGCTGTTATTTATCAGCCTGTTCACAGTTACGTTGCATGAAGCCGCTGGAGAAGTGTTGCCGCGCTTTTTCGCCGAGGCAGAGGCGCACGCGCATCGCAGGCGAGCCTGGTTTCGACCCAGCCGGCGTCGCCCGCAACTATTGACCCTCATTATCACTGACCAACAACAAGCCGTGGCCGAGAAGATCTTGAAAGATATGCGCCGCGGCGTCACCTCCTTGCCCGGTGTGGGCATGTACACCGGCGCGCCTCACCCGATATTGATGTGCGCACTCACAATCACCGAAGTGCCTAAGTTAAAAGAGCTGGTTGCCTCTACAGACCCAAAAGCTTTCGTGATCGTCATGCCGGCGCAGGAGGTGCTGGGGCGAGGATTTATGCCATTGGAAGACGACGAAGAGAAGTAGCCTTGTACGTAAGGAGAATTCAGTTTAGATGTTAACGCTTATAAAATCAGGCACATTAATCACCGCCTCTGAAACGGTTCAGGCGGACATTTTGATTAAAGGCGAAAAGATTGTGGATGTCGGCACGGGGCTGGACGCCCCCGGAGCAAAGGTTATTGAGGCGCGCGGCAAGTTAATTTTTCCTGGTGGGGTTGACCCGCACACGCATTTTGATCTACCCATGTTCAACACCGTTTCATCAGATGATCACTACACCGGTCACAAAGCAGCCGCGTTTGGCGGAACGACCACGGTGATTGACTTTGTGCCACAGGATGCAGCCACGCTGAAAGAATCTATCCAGCTTTGGCGCGCCAAAGCTGACCCTAAAGCTGCCATAGATTTCGGCTTCCACATGAATCTCACCCGACTGGATAAAGCCATCGAAGCGGAAATTCCCCAACTGCCCGATCTGGGCGTCACTACCCTGAAAGTGTTCACCGCTTACAACGGGCGATTACGTCTGCAAGACCATGAAATCTTTCGCGCCCTGCGCATTGCCCGCGATCACGGATTGCTCACCCTGCTGCACGCAGAAAATGGGGATGTGATCGAAATCCTGACCGCCGAAGCGCTGGCTGCTGGCCACACTACCCCGGAATGGCACGCGCGCACGCGCCCGGCCTGGGGCGCAGTCGAAGCCAGCCTGCGTGGCGCGGCGCTTGCTGCCCAAGCGCAAGCCCCTTTATACATCGTACACATGAACGTAGCCGGTGAAGTGGATATGTTGCAATACGCCCGTCAGCATGGCTTGCCGGTGATGGGCGAAACCTGTCCGCAATATCTGTTTTTCACCGAGGAACATTTGCGTCGCCCGGACGGCGCGAAATGGATCTGCTCTCCTCCGGTGCGCACTGCAGCGGATAATCAACGCCTGTGGCAAGGGCTGGAAGAAGGGATTTTGCAGGTCGTCGCCACGGATCATTGTCCATTCTTCTACGACGGGACGCGCCCCATTCTTTATGAAGGGCAAGAAGTGAGGATTCCAGGCAAAGAACTGGGCCGGGAGGATTTCACCAAAATCCCTAATGGGTTACCAGCAGTCGGTGATCGTCTGCCCATTTTATGGACTTACGGCGTCCAGGCTGGCAGGATCAGCGCCAATCAGTTCGTCGCCCTGACCAGCACCAACCCGGCAAAGATTTTTGGTTTATATCCACGCAAAGGCAGTCTGCTGCCCGGCGCGGACGCAGACATCGTCATTTGGGATGCAAACCGTCACCTAACCTACGGCGTAAAATACGCTCACCACCGCACAGATTACAATCTCTTCGAGGGTTGGGAATTGACAGGATTTCCTGAGAAGGTCTTCTTGCGCGGGCAATTGATTGTGGATGGGGAAAAATGGCTGGGGAAGCCAGGGATGGGCAAATACCTCTATCGCGTGCCATCGGCGGAGGTGCTATAGCTCAATAGGGCGTTTCTCGTCCATCCGCATTGCGCTCGTCTGTCAATGTTATAATGCTTTTCAGAAAGCTTATGTCGCCTCCGCAACGACTGATTAAACGTCGCCCGCTCCTTCCTCGCAGCCCGCACGCCACGGGCTGCCTTCTTGCCGGCTTATTGTTGCTGCTCTTTTGGCAAATGGGCGGCTGTTCTGTCGTGGGTTTCAAGACTGTCCTGACAGCGCCTAAAACCGCTACGGTCGCCATCCAGGAAAACGGGCTGAAGATCCAAGAAACCGAGCCGCAACGCGTCACGCCGACGCAAGCATTCCTAGAATCTGAATCGAACACCGACATTCCAATCGCTAGCGCGCCGACTATCGCTGCTACCCAAAAGCCAGAAGCTACCGTCCCTTCAACTGCCGCCCCCTTGCCTAGTGCATCGCCTGCATTCCATATAGTGCCTCTTCCGACGGCAGTTCGCGGTTTGGGAGCGACCAGTATCAGCAACCTGTTATTTCAGACTGGCGACCGACTGGCGCTTTGGGATCGCGTCCATAACCAAGCCCGAACGCTGGTAGATGGCGTGCTGGAATTCACCTTCAGCGCTAACGGACAATTCATTGCAATCTTACGCAATTCAAAGATGGGCGCTGCGCTCACTGAACCGCGTTTCAGCCTGGAATTCTACCAATTGCAAACTGGCGAAACACGTCCTCTGGTGAGCGAAATTCCCCGCCCCGGAATTTTTACCCTCAGCGCAGATGGAAAATGGTTGGCCTATACCCTGGAAAGCGATCCAGCCCTGGTCATAGCCGTCTCTACTGAAAGCCCCAACCAATCCTTTTCACTCGGCGCTTGTCAAAATCCCGCTGGCCAGCCGTGCAATTCCCTAGCCTGGTCACCCGATGGGCGCGCCCTGGCGTGGAGCGATGAGCGCGGTTTGTGGCTTTCCACCGTAGCCTCAAATAGCGCTCAACTGATCCACGACAATCAGGTGGCGGTGACGGACCCCAAAGGGCAGGTTAACATCTATCAAACGACGTTTCAAAATCTCGAATGGTCGGCGGATGGACGATTCATCCTGCTGACCGTAACGCCTCTCGGCTCACAAGCAAGCTGGCAGGCAGTGGTAGATTGCCGCACAGGGCTCCTGGCAAGCGCCACAGACACATTCTCGATGAAATCCGGCGAAGTGCATACGAGCTGGCTTTCCACCAACGAGCTGATCGTAGCTCACGCCAGCGAGGTTTTCACCCGTACACCTCCGTTTATCCATATCTGGCGCGTCATTCCAACCAACCCCGCCCTACTGGTGTCTGGTCAACGAATAGAACTTTATTCAGATGAATTTCCATTCAGCGCCGCGGTAAGTAAATCTATCCCCATTCACCATTTAGACTGGGTGGGGCCGG
>DYGV01000181.1 GCA_020724505.1 Anaerolinea thermophila | reverse complement strand
AGGATTTTGAACGGCGGATGGCAGCGGCAATGGGACATCCCCTGCGCGACCCGCATGGGGAATTAATTCCCACCGCCGATCTGGTCATGCCATTGGAGGATTCAACTCCTCTCTCCGCCCTGCGCCCAAAACAAAAGGCAAAGATCCAATGTGTAAAGGATGCAGATGCGGAATTACTCCGCCATCTTGAAGGTCTTGGACTTCTTCCCGGCGCGCAGATCGTGATCATCGATTATTCATCGTTCGATCATAATCTGACCGTGAAGTCCGGGACAAAAGTCAGCGTTCTTGGATTAAATATTACCAGTAAGATATTTGTTGAATATCCAAGTTAAGAGAGATGTATGTTGAAGAAAAGTATTTTCCTTTTGATATTGATTTTCCTGTCAGCCTGTCAGTCTGGTGGACCGTCCACCAGACTGACAGTGGAGTTGAATGACTTTTCAATCACCCCTGCGCAATTGTCCGTGCCCGCCGGTTCGGAAATTCAGATCCGCGTTGCCAACAAAGGCACAGTGGAACATAACTTTTATATCATGCAATATGGTGTGGATGTCGGTGATATGTTTGATGAAGAGGATCTCGCCAATGCGTACTGGGATGTGGATGTCCAACCTGATGAAAGTGTGGATTTAAGTTTCACAGCACCCGACCAGCCAGGTATATACCAGATTGTGTGTGGCATGCCAGGACATTTACAAGCTGGCATGGTCGGAACCCTGGAAGTGGTCAAATAATCGGGATCAGAAGCCAAGAGGGTTAGGTGAAGAAAAACCGGGAGATATATTCTCCCGGTTTCATCCTGTTTACAGACCTATCTTATTTACCGATGGTCAATCCCGCCTCCTCCCAGGCAGTCGTGCCGCCTTCCAACATCCAAATGTTTGTGTAGCCTTCACCCAATAACGTGGCGACTGCTTTTTTCGCCATGCCCGAAGTCAGGCAGTACACTATGATCTTCGCCTCCTTCTCGGCTGGCAGTTGTTCCATATTTTGTTTGATCTGATCGTACGCGATGCGTAAATCTGTCTGGGGAATATCACCCTGCCAGGGCGTGTGAACATTGATCATAATGAAATCCTTTCCTTCGAGCATGGTCTGTAATTCCTGAACAGATACCACCCGGTAGGGATTTCCATTCAGATCGGCTTGAATGCCGATCTGTTCCTCAGCCTGACAGGCGACAAGTATCAATACACTGATACTGATCAGCGCCAGAAGTGTTTTACATCCTGCAATCATTCTTGCTCCTGCCATGTTTTCCTTATTTTATGGCTCGACGGGATAACCGGCATTCATCCAGGCTTCAAAACCACCGAGCATTGGGGTAACCTTGTTGAATCCGTTTTCAAGCAAAATGGACGCCGCACGGGCGCTCGATTCTTCGCTGGGTCAGGTACAGTAGGTAATGATCCATTGCGCCTGGTCCAATTCCGTTAGACGCGTTTCAAGTTCGGCAAGCGGAATGTTGATTGCACCGGTAACGTGGGCAGCTTGATATGCTTCGACAGAACGTACATCCACTACGACAGCGGTACCTTCCTCCAGCGCAGCATTGGCATCGTTCAAGCTTACACGTGGAATCTCCGGGTACGTCTCTTCTTCATGGGATGTAACAGGTGTCGGGGCAGCTGGAGCATTTTGATTTGCCAACAGGATTGCGGCGGCAATCAACAAGAGCCCGCCGCCAAGTGCGAAGAAGAGGGGAACAGGGGATTTCTGATTCTTTCTTTTTTTCATAGGAGCTCCAAAATAAATCAGGCTAAGGCTAAATCGTCGATGTAACCGTTGCGCGGACATCGAGATGGGTGCAGTGATCCAGCAAAATATTTGATTGAAAACTTAAACGATGGGGGGATGTAAAACTGGAAAGACTCGTTCCAATGATCGCAAATTGAGTCGAATATTCACTTGCTGTGCGATTTCATGGTTTGGGTCAGCCAGGCATGGCGCAGAATGAATACCGGTTTGCAATTGACATACCAGGCAAGTATCCAGGTTTGATGACCTGGCATCCTCCTGAGCCCGGGATACGCATTCACACAGGGGGGCGGCTGGCAACACGTGCGCAGACAACCCCACCAAAAAAAGAGCCAGTGTCACAATCAGGAGAACACGATGAGATCTGTTCATATTTACAATGGATTGCCTTCCACATAACCATTATACTTTGGGCGGCAATCCCCTGGATAATAGTTTGGTTAAGGCTCGCGTATCGGAACTTCGATTGTTTTGGCTCCTGCGTGTTCAAAGTTGAACACCAATATAATTGTTTCGCCAACCTTCAAATCCTGCGTTAATTCGACGAACATTACATGCAGACCGCCGGGCTTGAATTCCACTGTGCCTTTGGCAGGCACAGGCACAGACTCCTGCATTTGCATGGACATCACGCCCCCGTCCATTTCCATGCTCATATGAACTTCTGTAGCGGAGGCAATTTCCGAACTGACACTTAACAGGGTGTCGTCCGTTCCCGCACCGTTTTCGATGACAAAATAAGCAGCACCGTTCGCTCCCACGCTAGCGGGGCGCGCCCAGGCGCTTTGAATCGTCAACTCCTCGGATGAGCCGCCACACGCTCCAAGCAGTAAACTTGCAATTAGCAGTATCAAGAGTACAGAAATATTCTTCATTGTCTTCTCCAGTTGGGCAGGTTTTATTTATTTCTTTGAACCAACTCGTTAATAATATCTGTTACATTTGCATCATAGGGAATGATCTTAACAAAATCCCCACTTTGGTCAATAACATACAAACTGGTGGTATGGCTCATGGAGTAACTTCCCGCGTTGTCTACAACCTGCTTTTCCACAACCAGTCCAAATTCCGTCCAGATCGGTTGGAGTTCTTCAAGACTGCCGCTCAATCCGATGAATTCAGCATCGAATTGCGCAACATAGGCTGCGACTCTTGCGGGAGTATCTCGTTCGGGGTCGACGCTGATCATCACGAACAAGACCCTGTTGGCATCGTCGCCTAATTGATCATGCACCTGGTTCAATTTGGACAGGGTCGTCGGGCAGAAATCAGGGCAGTTTGTATATCCAAAAAATACCAAGATGAGCTTACCTTTTTGGTCGCTGAGGCGAAATGCTTCACTATTGGCAGTTTGCAATTCAAAATCAGCCATTGAATGCGGGGGTTCAAGGTAATGGTCATGAAACGGGAAAGGATTGATGAGCACCACCGCAAGAACTACCAACAGCCCGAGAAGCATGACGATAAACGAGAGAGGTAAATTGATAAGTTGTTTTTTCATTCAACCATCTTCCTTGGGATACTATTCGTAAATCGATCAACGTTGCAGGGAGGAGAATCAACTTCCATATGCAATACCTTCGTTACCTGGATTGTTTCAAAAGCTCGTTCAGATCGTCAATCATCTCGATTGCAGTGGTTCCATACGGAAAGGTCATGAGCAAATTACCGCTTTGGTTCAAAACATACACGCTCGACGTGTGACTCACCAAATAACCAGCCGCACTGCCTGTTTCCTGCTTCTCAACAAAAACTCCCAACTCCTTCCAGATCGAATAAAGCGCTGTCATATCACCACTCAGTCCAATGAATTCAGGATTAAATCGCGCGGCATACTCGGAGACCTTATCAGGCGTATCGCGGTCGGGATCGGCGGTAATCATTACAAAGCGAACTTGTTGCGCGTCCACCCCCAGATTATCGTAGACCTGTTTGAAGGTTGCCAGGGTGACAGGACAAACATCGGGACAACTGGTATACCCAAAAAAGAGCAAAATGATTTTGCCTTTTTGATCGCTCAATCGGAAAACTTCTTCGTTGGAGGTTTGAAGGGTGAAGTCAGTCACAGGCAATGGAGGGTTGATAATCGTGCCGTGAAAAGAATAGGGTTTTCTGAAGACTACCTCCACTAGCATCGTTAGCCCAATGACCACCGTCACGATAAACAGAACAAAATACAGATTCTTCTTAATCATGTTTCTCTCTTATCCATTAATTTTCTCGCGCCAAACATTCCAAGCCCAAGGGCAGGCACGGCGAGGAGGAATAGAATATATCCATGCCCCTGCCACGCCAGTACAATCCCTGCTATAAGCATGAGTAGACTAAGGGTGATCATCAGGACAGCCAGGATTCTATCCACATGGATCGTGTCAAACCCAAATACGGCGATGGAAAGCAGGCTGATACCTGACAATATCATCACCGCAACATCCACGGAGTGTGGCAGAACTCCCGGAATCAGAACAAGGATGTATAAAATAAACCCCGCAAAAAGCAGACTCCAATGCCACTTCATGCAGATTTATAACCAAGCAACCTGAGCGCATTTGCTACAACAACCAACGTACTGCCTTCATGGAAGATAATGGCAATACCGATGCTAACAATGCCTGTCAGCGAGGTGATGATCAACAGAGCAATGACACCCAGCGAGATGAACAGGTTCTGCATGATGATGGAACGGGTGGCGCGTCCTAATCCAACGGCAAAGGGCAATTTACTCAAATCATCGCCCATCAGGGCGACATCCGCTGTTTCCAGCGCCACATCGGTGCCTGCGCCGCCCATCGCAATGCCGACAGTGGCGTTTGCCAGTGCTGGCGCATCATTCACGCCATCGCCAATCATGGCGACCTGCCCATATTCCCGCACCAGGTCGCGGATCACGGTTAGTTTGTCCTCGGGCATGAGGTCGGCGCGATATTCGGTCAAGCCGATTTCCCTGGCGATGGCAGAAGCAGAGCGCGTGTTGTCACCCGTCAGCATGATGGTGTGTGTCACGCCCGCTTGCTTGAGTGCTTTCATCGTCGGCGCGGCTTCGCGGCGCAATGTATCTGCCAGCGCAATCAAACCAATCACGGTTTTATCCTCTGCGATCCACATCAGGGTCTTGCCTGATTGTTGCAAGGTATCTGCTTTTTGAAGCGCATCGGCGGAGAGCGTCACCATCACTTCATCCATCAATTTGCGATTGCCGATCCAGATCGTTTTGCCGTTCGAGATAGCGCGCAAACCGCGTCCCGTCAGCGACTCGACTTCATCCATGACGGAAGCAGGCACACCCTGAGTCCGAGCCGAGCGGACAATTGCTTGCGCCAGCGGATGAGCGGATCGAGATTCCGCTCCCGCCGCGATGGATAATACATCCGCCTCTTTCTTCCCCGATTCTTGAATCGCCACGATATCCGTTACCTCAGGCTTACCATGAGTCACCGTGCCCGTTTTGTCGAAGGCGATGGCTTTGAGGCGTCCGAGGTTTTCAAGATGCGCTCCACCTTTCACCAGCACGCCATTGCGCGCGGCTTGCGCCACACCCGCGAGAATGGTCGCAGGTGTGCCAAGCGCGAGCGCGCAAGGCGAGGCGGCAACGAGGAGAGTCATTGCACGCAGGAATGATTCACGGAAGGGGAATCCAAACAAGGGTGGCACAATGATAACCAGCGCGGTGAGAACCAATACTGCTGGAACAAAGACACGCTCGAATTTTTCAACCGTTTGTTGGGTGGGCGATTTCTGCGCCTGCGCCTCTTCCACCATTTTCATAACGCGCGAGAGCGTAGAGTCTTTGGCAAGACGCGAGACCTTCACTTCCAGCGCGCCTTCGCCATTGACCGTGCTTGCAAAAACCTGATCACCAGGGACTTTATCAACGGGAAGCGATTCGCCCGTGACGGAGGCTTGGTCAACTCCAGAATTTCCATCCAGAATGACTCCATCCACAGGGATACGCACACCAGGGCGGACGATGACAATATCTTCGAGTTGCAATGACTCCACAGGGAGTTCCTGTTCCTTGCCGTCACGTTTTACGAGCGCTGTTTTTGGCGCAAGATCCGCCAACGCACGCACTGCGGCGCGGGCGCGGTCTAGGGCGCGTTCTTCCAGCGCGTGACCAAGACTAAAGAGGAATAGCAACAATGCACCCTCGGCGAATTCACCGAGGAATGCCGCGCCGAGCGCCGCCATGACCATCAGCAGGTCGGTATCGAAATGTTTTTCCTTGATCGCGTGCCAGGCGTGTTGTGAAATATCCCAACCGCCGAAGATATAGGCGGTGATATAGAGAGTTGTAGCAATCGCTACTGGTAAACCGAAAAAGGTCTCACCGAGCCAGCCAATGAGCAGGAGCAAACCTGCCGTCAGGCTGAATACGATTTCACGGTTTTCCTTGTACCAACTGCGAAAACCTTCCACGGGAATTTCATATCCCAGGGAGCGGACGCGTTTCTCGATGGAGGCGCGATTTACTTTTTGACTATCGTATTCGATCCACATTTTTTCAGCGGGGTAGTTGACGTTGACAGACAGCACGCCATCCATTCGTCCCACGCTATGCTCGATTACGGTCACGCAATCTGAACAATCCATGCCTTCGACGGCGATTGATTCGTGATGGAAGCGGTTGATGATCTGCGCGCCTGCGCGTTCGGCGAGGCGTTTGACATCGGAGAGGGTCAACAAATTGGGATCATAGTGTATGCACAAATCCACAGGGGATTTATCTCGCTCGACGTGCGCGCGTATGATTCCTTTGTAATTTTTAAATGATTCTTCCAGACGATTTAAGCATTCATCTTTATCATTTTCAACGCCTGGCATTAAGAGCGGGATTTCGAGATCAATTGTTTTTTCCATAAGACATATCCTTGTTTATTATCTGGTACGGGAAATGGTTAATAGCCCTCGCCTTGAACAGGCAGGGCAACAGACTGAAAGGTCAAAATTAAATTGTTGGCGGGTGGGAGATATTTTCGCGCAAACACCAGGGGATCGTCTGATCTGGCGTCGGCAGAAGGGAAACATCGGGTTGGTTTTGTGAGGGTTTGGGTTGTTCTGGCAGCAGAATCCCCGCATGAATGACACAGACCGACTCACTGGAAGCGTGAGCCGTGATTTTTGCTGTATTCACCCAATGACCCACCATCCCGAACAGGATGAGGAGGAGTAGGAGTGTTAGCAGAACTCGTTGAACAGTATTCTTCATATCAGCCATGCAGGACGTGGTCGAGACCACGTTTGAACAATTCGATCACATGATCATCATCGAGACAGACAAAGACGTTACGTCCCTGTTTACGGGTGCGGATGAGTCGCTTGTCGCGCAGTCCGCGCAATTGATGGGAGATGGCGGATTTGGTCAACCCCAGACGCTCCACCAGGTCGCCGACACCAACCTCCCCATCGAGTAACGCGCTGATGATGAGAATACGTGTCGGGTCGCTCAACGCATCGAACAGGTTGGCGAGATCGGAGGCGACTGCGGGGGTGACCTTATCTTTTGCCATGATTAGATCCAGCGGCGCACGCTCATTTGGTACTTGCGATAGTTCTCACCATATTTCTCGGCAAGGAAATCCTCTTCCAGCCGCACCTGCACATGGATGAGGACAAAACCAAGCGCGCTAACGGTCAGGGTGGCGGCGGTGGGCAGGATCAACAGCAATCCAACCAACATGACCAACATGCCCAGGAAGATGGGATTGCGTGAGACGCCGAATAATCCATGCTGGACGAGGGCAGATTCGCTTTTCTCGTCGATGCCGATGCGCCACGAGTCGCCCATTTGAA
>DYGV01000180.1 GCA_020724505.1 Anaerolinea thermophila | reverse complement strand
GCTTGTTATTCAGAGCAGGGTCAATTTCGCTCAGCACGAGCAGCGCTTCATCGTCGAAGGCGGATGCCGGGTTAGCGTAAGCCTGACCGGGGGTGCCAGCGGGTCGGACGATCAGAGCGCCGAAAAGCCCCATAGCAACCTGCTGATGAGCGCCAGGGAGAGGCGCGGCTTCGTACAGAAAAACGCCAGGAGTTATGGCAGTAAACTCATAGACGCCAGACGCACCTGCCGAAACGCCAACGCGATCTGGGGGCAGCGCCTGTCCATCGAAATAGAGGGCAGTGACGACGCTCAGGGCGTTATGCAGGGTGACCTGAACCTGATCGCCTTCCTGGGCAATGAGAACCGGCCCAGGCAATTGGGCCGCCCCTGCAGCGCTATCGCTGTAACCCCAGATGGGCAGAGATGCGCCGCCCGGCAGGGTAATCGTCCCGCTGGTCGCCCAAAGCTCGCAGACCACCAGACCGGTTCCCGGTGGGGTGCAGGCTGTGCTGGGGGGCAACGGAGCAGCAACAGGGGCAGCTAACGCCTGACCAGGGACAGTGCCAAGCAGAAGCAACAGGGCGACGATCAGCGCCAGAGTTGCATGGAGAGCAAATGAAGAGCGAGTTTTGAATTGCATGGTAGGCTCCTTATCTTCTGAGCGCCAGACTCAGGGCATGGGCGGGCAGCCGCCGGGCGGATCGACGCGCATGAAAGTGCCTGGGCCGGTCATGGGGACGCCCCAGGAGGTAAGCTGGAACAGGGCATGATTGTGGGCAATGATGTAATATTCGCCGCACTCGCTCATGGTAGACATACCCGGTGGGAAGGGGCCGGTCATACCCAGGTAGGGGCTGCCGCTGTAATACATGCCGTATTGCAGATTCGCCCAACCCGGATCCACGACGGGCACTGGATTGGCAGAGCTATCGTAGCCTTCGCGATTGTGCCAGTGGAAGAGCGAGTCGTAAGTCTGTCCGGGGGCAGCGACCAGGGCGAACCTCTCAAAAGAAAGGTCTTCGCCAGTATCGCCTCGCACCGGCTGACCATCGCGGCCGATCACCACAGCGTTCTTACCATGCGGGTGGAAAGGCAGCGGCTGACTGGACACGTTAACGAAGCGCTCCATATACCAAAGCGGGTTCGAGCTATCCACCGGCTCGACGTGCGCCAAAGCGCCATAGGGCTGCGATGGCAACCAGGAGGCGAAGTTGGGGGCGATGGTATCCGGGAAGCCGCGCCCATTCACCAGCCAGTAGCGGGGATGATAATTGTTCAGGTTAAAGCCCTGGCCGCGCTCAACTGCCTGGTTCAGGTAAGGATCCACCTCAGACTGTAAGATGAGCACTTCGCCGCTGGGTGAATGGTTGAACTCGCTGTTGACCGCGGCACCGGCGTCGTTATAGGCAAAGTAGCGCCCGCCGTTGGGATCGCTGGCGATAACCGGGCGCACCACCAGGGCGCCAAACAGCCCCATACGAACCTGGAGGCCGGGATTGGATCCACTTTCGTAGAGGAAAGTTCCCGGATGTGAAGCCACAAAACTATAGGTGACGCTGCCGCCATTAGCCGCGGCCACCTGAGCCAGAGATGTCAATAATCCGTTGCCGTCAAATTGAGGCTGAACGGGTTGACCATCCGCCAGAACATTTTCCTGACCGGGGAAGATCAGCGAAATGTCCTGGCTAAGCGTGTTATGCAAGATGATGGTAACGGTATCGCCTTCGTTGACACACAACACCGGGCTGGGATGTTGGAAGGGGTTGCCGCCCTCCGAGAGGCCCCACATAAAGACCACGTTGCCATCCGGCGTGCCAATGTAGCCGGTGCGAGTGGTGAGAACGAATGTCGGGTTGGGACTGGCGCCGGTGGTGCAAACCATGCCATCTGACGAAGCCATCTGGGCGGACGCGGGACGGGCGCGGTAGGCAACTGCAAAGAGAAACAGCAGAAGCAGCGCCGCCGCAACTGCTAGCCAGAAAAATTTTCGAGCGAGGAAGACCTTGTGCATATCGAACTCCTTCTCACGAGCGTGACGCTCAAACAGGTCCGGTTGATCTGAAACCATACGGTTCTCCGTGCGCGTGGGATTCACGTGGCAGCTCTCAGGTGTTGGGCAGGATCTGCGGCGGCAAAGTCCCCGGCGGGAAGACGCGCACCTCGGTCATCTGGCCGCCAAAACCGCCGATTTCCAGATTGTTGGAATGGCGGTAATTGCGGTTATAGAGCAGGTAGGTGTCATACGGCGCAGGACCCTGATAAGGCGGAGCGGTGAAGATGGCATCGTAGCTGGCGCCTGGATAGATGGAGAGGCTATCGGTCCAATAGCTGGTGTCTGTGCCGTCGCGCCCGCGCCTGGGTGTGGCATCCTCGCCGACCACGCGCATCTTGATCCCTGCCAGCGTCATCACGGATTGGGTGAAGCCCAAGTTGGCAAAGCGCAGCAGGACGCGTTCACCGGCATTGCATTGGACGAGTGAAGAGATCGGTTGATACTGAAGATGCTCGTAGCCGGAGGTGGGGATCAAATCGCCGTTGGCGTCGGTGATGGGGTTGAAGGGGTCAATCGAGCCATTGGGCGCTAGGGTGTCTGGATAGACGCGGCCGTTGAGCAGAGCGAAATCCACGCGATAATCGCTCCATTCGGGCAATTGAATGTGGGCGTCATCCCAGTGCGCTTCAGCCCACACTTCGGTCAACATCATGGCAAACTCGCGATCGAAACCGGTGGAACCATCGCCGTCGTTGTAGGCATATTTACCGCTGGGATACAGGGCAGTGTTGCCATCCTGCTGCGGGCGCACGAAGACCAGGCCGGCCATGCCCATATGCACATGCTCTACGTCTTCGACGTGGCAGTGGAACATATACGTGCCTGGATCATGCGGGCGATACACATAGGTGAATTCCTTGCCAATGGGCACGGCAACCGAACCATGCGGCTCGCCGTCGAAATAGGGGATAGCATCGCGAAAGCCATGCCAATGCACAGTGTGGGCGTCGGTGAGGTCGGGGCGTATTTGCAAACCGAGGTTGGTCAGCTTGAGGCGGAATTCCACTTCCTGACGCGCCCAAAAGAGAGGGGCGGTGTGTTGCGCTTTCATCTTCTGGTTGGCGATCTGGGTTGGCGTCAGGCCCAAAACGTTGCGAAAGCCGAAGATGTAAGTGGTAAATGGGGCTGGCGCCAACGGGTCGGGGTGATAGGGCGGAACAGTTGGGGTTGGCGGCAGATAGATCCACCCATCGGTGCCGGCGAAGAACAGATCGGGCGGGGTGGTCTGAGCGCTGGCTACGTCCACTAACTCGACGCCCCTGCGCAAGAAAGAGGGGAGCAACTTTGCGCCGGCTGTGGCTAGTAGTACGCCGCCGCCGATCTTGAGGAAATCTCGTCGGCTGATTTTGCGAGGAGTTGCGGTCTTGGTCATACTGTTTCTCTCCTTCGGTCACTAGCGGCTGGAGAGCGGAGCATTCTCCGCTCCCCAGCCTAAGCTGTATCTCGACTAGGGCATCGTCCCGCCGCCGAAGTCATCAAAGATAGCCGGGGTAGCGGGTGCGATACCTGAACCGGCAAAGCGGACGCCAATCTTCCCGCCGCCGGTCACGTAGGCGTTGGGCCAGGGGGTTGGGCCGGAAAGCAGGTTGACCGAACCAACCAGCACACCGTTGATATAGACATTGACGGTGCCATCGGATTGTGCCCGTGCCCCGAAGCGATCACCGGGGTTGAGCGTGGCGGGGAAGACAGCGTGAGTCACCCAACCCTGAGTGGAGGCTTTGGTTTGCACCAGCACATTGCCGCCAGCCGGGTCGTAAGCCACGTAGATGAGTGAGGCGCGCGTGGCGTCTGGGTTGCTGCCGTTCAGCTTGAGCATCAGACCATGCTCAGCGCCCGGGATGAGGCTGTTGAGAGTGAAGTAGGCTTCCTGGTTAGCGCCATAGGTCAATGGATTCCAGCGTAGCCAGACTGCAGCGTTCGCCCGCGCCTGTTGTGCGACAATAGTGAACCAGGACGACAAACCAGCCCAGTTCGAACCCAGCCCCCCATCCGGTCGGTTGAAGTTATCCAGAACGCCGGTGAGGGGGAAACCAACCACTGGGTTGAGGATTTCATCGGCGCCAGCGTCAATGGAAACGCTCACCCGCTGTTCGCCTTCGAAATCGAAAGCCGGGGCGGGAACGCTGCCCTTGAAAGCTGCGCCGATGTCGAGAGCGGGCGAGGCGCTGGTGAGGTGATAGTCACCCATTTGTTCGGGCGGCAACTCCACCGCGACTAACAAGGTATCCACAAAACGAGGGTGGCCGCGCCAGGGAAGAACAGCGACGGAGGTGTCGTATTGAGCAACCACCATGGGATCAACGCCCACACGGTTGGAGGCATCCGGGATAGCGCCAAAGTTGGTTTGAAGCAGGGAGTTGGTCGGCGAGAGCAGCCCCACACCATCGGCAACGCCCACGTCCCAGTAATTGATCGGGGATGGGTCGCCTTGCAAGCCAACGCCCGCCACGCCGCCTCCAGTCCAGGAGCCGGCGCGGTTATCCCAGAAGATGTTGTTGAAGAGTACGGGGTTGCTGAAGATGGGAGAACCGGGCGGTAAAGTGGCCTGCAATACGGCGCTGTTGCGTGAAGTGGATAAACCGGCCGGGGCAGGCAAACCGTTGCTGGTGACGGCGGTAGCGGTGGTGATGTTCTTCATGATGGTGTTATTGAACACTCGCACGTCGGGGGCATCGTTGAGCGAGATACCGCCGCCTTCGTGGGTGGAAACATTGTTGACGATGATATTGTTGTACACATTCATCGGGTAGTTGCCAGCCATCAGGAAGCGGATCCCGCCGCCATCGTCGTTGGCCAGGTTAGCCTGGATCAGGTTGTTGAAGATGTTCACCGGGCCAGAGCCGGGCGAAAGCAGCGTTGGATCGGCGGGCAACTCGCTGGCGATGATGACGCCGCCACCTTCATCGTATGAGCGATTGAAGTAGATGCGGTTATCGTGGATGCTGCCGTTGGGGCTATACCCGTAATGGCTGATTCCGCCGCCATATTCGGCGGAGAAATTGCCGCAGATGTCGTTGTGATCCACCTCATAACCTTCCGCGCCGGAGAAGATGCCGATGGCGCCGGCTAAGTTGGTGCCGCCGTTGGCAAGGATGCGGTTATTAGCGATGCGCACGCCATCGTTCTGGCTATCGCTTTCCGTCCCAGGCAAATGGGGGGTGCCCAGGCGGATCGCGCCGCCATAAGCGCCACCGTTACTGCGCAGAACATTATTAGTGATGAGCAGATAGCGGGCATAGGCGTTGGCGAAAATACCGCCGCCCTGGATGGTTACAACACCGTCTGCGCCGGGTTCCGCGCCAGGCAAGAAGTTGGGAAAGCCTTGCTGATCGCCGCCTTGAATGGTGAAACCGTCAATGGAATTGCGATAGGTGGGCCTGAACTCGCCATCTTCGGCCAGGATGTAGATCACCGGACCTTCGTAGATGGTCTGGTTTCCGTCCCACGCCAGGCTATCCACAAACACGCGCCAGCTCTCAGCATACTCAGTATCCCCTAAGACGCCCACGCCATCTATCACCGAACCCAGGACGATCGAGTTATCGCGGCGCACGCCGCCAGGTCCCACACCCTGCAACTTCAGCCGTGAATAGATCACAATATTCTCGAAGTACACACCGAAGGGGTTCCATTGCGAGGGGGCGCCCGGATAGACTACCACTAACGAGTTACGGGTGGGTTGGGCGGCAGCGGCATTGATGGCAGATTGAATGGTTTGATAGGCTCGGCCGGGGCCCACCTCATAGATATCGGGGCGGTAGCCAGGGCCGCGCACATGGAAGGTGAGACCATTGATGGTCTTCTTCCCGGCGTCGGTGGTGATGTCGAGCTGCCAAGCGCCAGGTGTGGTGGTTGCTGGTACACTTACATCTATGGCTGTATCGCTCCAAGCAGTTACCGGCAAGACGATGGAGCCATTGAGCGTGACCTTGCCATTCGCACCCTGCTGCGCGCCAAAACCCTGACCCAGGATGGTGAATGAACCGCCAGCGCCGGTGTTAGGGTTGACCGTCACATAAGGTTGTGATACGGCAAAGAGTTCAGGGGTGGATGCATCCACCATACATTGCGCTGGCTGACCAAAGGTTGAACCCGGGGCAAGGATAGTGACGCCAACCTGAGTGGGGGCAAGATCAGAGGGCAGCATCACCCCAGGCCAGACCTCGAAGCTGGTGCCGATAGTGCGGTATTGCGGGTTGTAGTTGGGGTTGGGTTTGCCCGGCTGACCGGGGTCGTTGCCCAGGATGTAATACACATTTGGACAAACGCCGGACGGTGTGGGGCAGTTGATGGTGTTGGTAGAGGGCAACAGGACCTCATACACTCCATTGGGGTCGGATTGTATGGTGGTGAAGAGTTTGCCGGTGAAATCATAGATGCCAATGGGGGCGTTGGGCATGCCAGCCTTCTCGCCGAACATGAGATCCTGTGGGTTGGTGGAAAGAGCCAGGTCGTCAATGATATAGCCTTTCCACTTGCCAGGGATTGGCACATCGGTGAAAAGGTTAAAAGTAGGGGCAATCGAGCGCCCATTGCTCACCGTGACCAGCTTGACATTACACAGCGGCATGGACATACCCTCAAAGGGGCTGCCGCCCGCATCAACGAAGGAGGGGTTATCCACGGCGTCGGGGCCATCTGGCGGAATGCCAGCAACGTCCACGATATGCAGCGGCCCGGCGCAAGCCGGTGGTGGGATTTGAGGGATAAACTCGTCACCGCCGAAGACATTGATGTCCTCTTCCCTGACAACTTTGTATTTCGGTCTGCCAAAGTCATCATCAGGGATGACCACTTCCACCAGGTAGTCGCCAGCGGGCATGGCAATTTCCTGGTTGGTAGGCGAGTCAATCGGCTCAAAGGTTTGCGGATCTAACCCCTCGGTCCAAATGGTGCCAAAACCATAGTTGCCATCCAGGGTAGAGAAGCCGGTCTGGAATTGCACGCCCATCAGCGGGCCTTCCAGGCAGCGGTAACCGCCCGAAGAAGGAGGCAGTACCGATTGATTGACCGGGTTGCCATCGGCATCGCGCGCCTGGCAGTCTACCGGCTGCTCCCAGGTCTCAGTGAGGCCACTGTTCAACAATTTACCTTTGGCGTAAGAGCCATCCGGTTCAATGATGAAGTTTCCCTGTTGATCTTTCAGCGCTTCCCAAACGTTGACGCGTATATCTGGGATGCCTGGCGCCCAACCTTCTACAGCTTGGTAGCGAGCGTCGAGTTCGTTGCGCGTGGTGTCGTAAAACACGGTGCCAACGATGCCGCCGTTCGTACCAGGCGCATACGGACGCACACCCCAGTCCAGGCGGCCGGTCTGGCCCAGAATGGGCAGGATGCCAACATCCACGCCATTACCCAGTACGGTGGTTTCGGTAGGCTGATTCTCCACCTGATAGGTGACGCCGGTGGTATAGTAACGATCGTTATAGGCTTCCAGGATCATCCAGGTGCCCATAGGGTAGGCGCGATCAAAGAAGTAGTAGCCGTCGTGATTGGTAGTGACAGCGATGGTCATGCGGTCAATCTC
>DYGV01000179.1 GCA_020724505.1 Anaerolinea thermophila | reverse complement strand
GCACGGTCTTGCCATCAATGTCTTTCACCTCCGCCGCCCAGGCGGCGCCGGTAAAGCGCGAAGGCATGAAATCCACAGCCAGGTGATATTCAGAGATTTTCGCAGCCGTGGCTTTTCCCACCGCGCCGATGCGCGCCCCAGCCAGGATTCGGGGGTCATATCCCAGCGAAAACAGCCGCTCCAAGAAATAATGCACTGCGTTGGCGCTGGTAAATAAGATCCAGTCATAGGCTGGATGATAAGACGCGTTGTTCGATCCGCCTTGCATCCAACTTTGGTATGCAGAAGCAATCTTTTCGAGCGCTCGATCCAACTCTTGGTGTTCGGCCAGCGGTGTAATCTTAATCGCTGGCATCTCCAGAACCTGCGCCCCTAAACTTTCGAGCCGTTCGGCAAGTGCATCTCTCCCCGAAATGGCCTTGGGGCGAGTGTTGAGGACTTTTAAGCCCAATAATGGACGGCGGTCCGGCAAATCGAACCAGCGCAGTTGATCCCGCAGACGAACCACCTCGCCAACCACGATAATTGCCGGTGGTCGAATCTCTGCCACCTGCTCCAGGATCGTCGCTAAAGTCCCTACCGCGACTTTTTGCGCCGGCGTTGTGCCTTGCTCGATGACTGCCACAGGCGTCTCCGAGGAACTTCCGCTCTCCAGTAGCCGCCGAACAATCTCCGGCAGACTATGAACCCCCATGAGGAATATGCGCGTGTCGGCTTGCAGTGCGCATTGATCAAACCGATCCACGCAATCTCCAGCTTGGTTGGAGCGGTGGCCTGTGATGATTGCCAGGTTGGAAACCAGACCGCGTTGAGTAACCGGGATTCCTGCATATGCCGGCACAGCAATCGCGCTGGTTACGCCCGGCACGACTTCAAAAGGTATGCCAGCCTCCGCCAGCGCCAACGCCTCCTCGCCGCCGCGCCCAAAGACGAAGGGGTCGCCGCCTTTCAATCGCGCCACCACACGCCCCAACTGCGCCTGTTCGACTAAAATGCGATTGATTTCCTGCTGCGGAATCGGATGATGATCCGGCTTTTTCCCTACATCAATCCATTCAGCTTGAGGGGCGTAATCGAACAACGCCGGGCTGATCAATCGGTCATAGACGACTACATCAGCCTGTTGCAGACATTGAAGGCCGCGCACGGTTATCAAACCCGGGTCGCCTGGGCCGGCGCCTACCAGATAGACAATCCCCTTTTCAGCATTGCCCCGCGCAGAAAATTCCGCCTTCAATCGTTTACCTCCGCTTGAGCAGCCAGAAGTTCCAACGCGTATTTTCGAGCAACTTCCATCCCCTGACTGCGAATCACTTCCAGTAAGTCTGAATCTACAAGCCGCAGTGCGGCTTGTAGGCGCGCCGCGCCCGGAGCAAAACGCGCCTTCAACTCTGGACGTAGTTCCGCCATAATAGCTGCCAAATCGCCGTATTCTGCTCCAACCGAACTTTCCAATTTTTCGCGCAAGCGTCGCGCAAGAGCCGGACTAGCGCCACCTGTGCTGACAGCCAGCGTAATTTCTCCCCGCCGCGCCAATGCTGGCAAAATAAAGTTGCTGTGCTGCGGATCATCAACGACGTTGATTAAACACCCTCGTCGAACAGCCTCTTCCCAAACCGAATGATTGATTACCGCATCATTGGTGGCTGCTATAACCAGAAATGCGTCAGCCAAATCTCCCTCTTGATATTGCCGAGAGATCATCTCCAGAGAAGGATAAAGACGAACCAAATCCTGAAACACGGCGCAAAACTCCGGGCTGATCGCCGTGACACGCGCCCCAGCTTCAAGCAAAGTTTCAGCTTTACGCGCTGCTATCTTCCCCCCACCAACAACGACCGAACGATATTGCTCTAATCCAACCAAACAAATCGTATAGGTCTTCACGATTTAACTTGTACCACAAACCCTCTTCTCAGGTCAATTGATAGAAGTCATCCATAAGAGGTTATATATGGTTCAAATTATGACGATCATCACAGGAAATTTCATACAGTTTAGCGTATAATCCTCTGCTGAGATCACTATGAAACTTACCTTTGCAACCCGTCCATCCGCCTTGGCGCGCCAACAAACGCAATGGGTCATCCGTCAATTACAGGATCTATGGCCCGATCTGCAGTGCGAAGAAAGGGTCATCCAGACCCATGGAGATCGAGTGGTTGATAGACCTCTGCCAGCAATTGGTGGAAAAGGCCTCTTTACCCAAGAGTTAGAAGAAGCAATTTTATCTGGAGAGGTGGATGCAGCGGTGCATTCCCTCAAAGACTTGCCCACCGAAGAAAACCCGCGCCTGATCATTGGTTGTATTCCCAGGCGGGAAGATGCTCGCGACGCGCTGATCTCTGCACGCTTCAGAAACCTGAACGAGTTGCCCAGCGAGGCCGTATTGGGAACCTCCAGTTTACGCCGCAGTGCCCAGGCGTTGCGCATCCGGCCCGATTTAATCATCAAATCCTTGCGCGGCAACGTAGATACGCGGTTGAAAAAAGCCCTGCGTGGCGAATACGACGCCATCATCCTGGCTGGCGCCGGTTTGATCCGTCTGGGGTTGCAAAACCATGTCGCCGAATGGCTTACCTTCGATCAAATGCTGCCTGCGCCAGGGCAAGGAGCGCTGGCGATTCAATGCAGAGCAGATGACCAGAAAGCGCTTGAGCTGCTGGCGCGGCTGGAACATCGCCCCACTCGCCTGGCGGTCGCTGCTGAACGCGCCTTTCTGGCAGGCATCGGCGCAGGTTGCAGCGTGCCTGTAGCCGCTTACGCTGAAGTGGACGAGGGGCAGGGCTTGATCCAGCTCCACGCCCGAGTGATCGCAGAGGATGGCGCTAGGATGATCCAGGTGCAGGCCGAGGGGTCAGAGGCACAAGATTTGGGTACGCGTTTGGCCGAGATGGCCTTAGAACAGGGTGCTGGTGAGTTGCTCACCGGCCAAAAGCCTTCGTGATGTAAAAATATTTAGAGATAGAGAGCGATTGACCGAGAGAAAAATGAAGACTTTCGAGACCTTAGAGAACAAGAGTGATGCTTTGGAGGTATCATCCACCAACGCCAGCTCCATTCGGCTGACCAAACGACCGCGCCGTTTGCGCCAAACCCCCCTGTTGCGAGCGATGGTGCGTGAAACCGAATTGAACCCGCGGGATTTGATCTATCCTTTGTTTGTCACGCATGGCAGCCGCATTCGCAATGAAATTCGCTCGATGCCGGGTGTGTACCAACTTTCGGTAGATCTGTTGCCCGCAGAGGCTGAAGCCGCGGCGAAGCTGGGCATCCCCGCCTTGATCTTGTTCGGCATACCGGAAACGAAAGACGCTCTGGGGAGCGAAAACTTTGCCCCGCAAGGCGTCATCCAGCGCGCCATTCGGGCGATCAAGCAGGCTACACCTGAAATGATCGTCATCACCGATGTGTGCATGTGCGAGTACACCGACCATGGTCACTGCGGGGTGTTGAATGTTGGTCAAAGCGCCCACCCGCACCTGCCTCAAGGTTATGTGCTGAACGATGAAACGTTGGAAATTCTCGGTAAAGTTGCCGTCTCTCACGCCGAGGCAGGCGCGGATATCGTGGCGCCCAGCGGTATGATGGACGGTATGGTCGCAGCGATCCGCGCTTCCCTGGATCAGCGCGGCTTTGAAAATATACTCATCATGTCTTACTCAGTAAAATATGCCTCTGGCTTTTACGGCCCATTTCGAGATGCAGCCGAGTCGCCGCCCCAATTCGGCGACCGCAAATCGCATCAGATGGATCCTGCAAACGCCCGTGAGGCGATAAAAGAAGCCAGATTGGATGTCGAAGAAGGCGCCGATATCCTGATGGTAAAACCGGCTCTTCCCTATTTAGATGTGATCTACCGCGTGCATCAGGCTTTCCCTGAACTGCCATTGGCAGCCTACAATGTCAGTGGAGAATATGCAATGATAAAAGCGGCAGTGACCAACGGTTGGCTGGATGAGCGAACTGTGGTGCTGGAGGCGCTCACTGCCATCAAGCGCGCCGGTGCGGAGATGATCTTGACCTATCACGCCAAAGACGCAGCGCGCTGGCTGACGTCTTGACTTGTGATCATTCCAAATGAATCTCACTCACTAACTCGCCTATAATCTATTGTCTGCCTGTACAGCAAAATCGAAGATGAAAACAGATTTTTCCCAAACCCTTTTCGAGCAAGCGCAAAAATTATTTCCCGGCGGCGTGAATTCGCCGGTGCGGGCCTTTCGCGCTGTGGGCGGCGCGCCATTGTTTATTGAACGCGGCGCCGGGCCGTTCCTTTACGATGTAGATGGCAATCGGTATATTGATTATGTTTTATCCTGGGGGCCCTTGATTTTGGGACACGCTCATCCGGATGTGGTCGAGGCTTTGAATCGCGCCGCAGCCAACGGCGCCAGTTTCGGCGCGCCCAGCCCATTGGAGATCGAGCTTGCTAGGCTCATCATCCAATTCATGCCCAACATCGAAATGATCCGCTTCGTAAATTCAGGCACGGAAGCCACGATGAGTGCCCTGCGCCTGGCGCGCGCATATACAGGTCGAAACAAGATCATCAAATTCGAAGGCTGCTATCACGGTCACGCCGATCAGTTGCTGGTGCAAGCCGGTTCCGGCGTCGTCACGTTAGGGCTGCCCGATTCGCCCGGTGTGACCCCATCAACTGCGGCCGATACGCTGATTGCCAGGTACAATGATATTGACTCAGTCGTCGCCCTCTTCCAAAAATTTCCCGATGAAATTGCCGCCATTATCGTAGAACCCGTAGCCGGAAATATGGGCGTTATTCCCCCTCAACCCGGTTTCCTGGAAGGCTTACGCAGCGAGGCAACTCAACATGGGGCAGTTCTAATCTTCGATGAGGTTATGACTGGTTTTCGGGTGCACCCAGGTGGCGCGCAAGCGCTTTATCAAATACAACCGGACTTAACCACGCTGGGTAAAGTGATTGGCGGCGGATTACCTGTAGGGGCTTACGGCGGGAAGCGGGAAATTATGCAGATGATCGCCCCAGCGGGGCCCGTATATCAAGCCGGCACACTATCCGGCAACCCTCTGGCAATGAGCGCTGGCATTCAAACTTTGAAGCGCCTGGCTGAACCGGGCATCTGGCAGGCTCTCGACTCAGCCGCAGCGCAGTTGACAGAAGGGATTGCCGAAGCGGCGCGGCGCGCCGGGGTACCGATCTGGCAAACGCGGGTCGGCACGATGTTCACTCCCTTCTTTACCGACCAGCCCAGGGTTAACTGGTCAGGTGTGAAGCTTTGTGACACAGCCCGCTATGCTAAATTTTTTCACGCCATGCTGCAAAATGGGGTCTATCTTGCGCCGTCTCAATTCGAAGCCGGTTTTCTCTCCACTGCTCACACTGTGGAGATTATCGAGCAAACCGTCCAGGCTGCCTGGCGCGCCTTTCAGGTTATTTGAGTGGTTCTCACACGTCCGCCAGCTCCAGGCCGATCGCCATGCCTGCCGAAGCGCGCTGGGCGTCACTTTGAGCGACGCGTAACCTTGCGCGAGGCTACTCCTCACGCCGATAATCCATATGGGCAATTCCAGCGCGCAGCGCGTATAACACGGCTTGGGTACGGTTCGATAGACCTAATTTCGCCAAAATATTGGTCACGTGTGTGCGAACCGTGCGCTCGCTCAACACCAATTCATCGGCAATATCCTGGTTTGTCTTTCCTAACGCCATTTGCTGCAAGATTTCAATCTCCCGATCGGTCAGAGAACTGGCGTTAGGTTGCTCGTCGTCTTGCCCTTGAATATCTAGCATAAGTTTACGGGCAATTTCAGGACCCAGCGCAGGGCGATTGAAATAAGTATCACGAATCGCCTGTATCAATTCATCGGACGAGGTATCTTTCATCAAATAGCCAATTGCGCCGGCTTTGATGGCGGAATACACCATATGATTTTCGGCAAAGCTGGTCAAAACTAGGATGCGCGCCTTTGGATACACCTTGCGAATCTCCAGCGTGGCCTGAACGCCGTCCATTCGCGGCATCACCAAATCCAGTAAAATAACATCTGGCTGCAACTCTTGCGCCAACCTGACTGCTTCAATACCATCCCCTGCCATGCCAATCACCTTCATACCTGGCTCGGCGGAAATCAAAGCATTAAGTCCATCCCGAACCACCGTGTGATCGTCAACAATTAAGATACAAATTGGTCTGCTCATGGCGTTGCCTCACAGATAACTTTATGACAATTCGGATTTTACTCGCGCAATGACCCGCGTGCCTGCACCTGGCGCGGAGACCACTTCCAGAGATCCGCCCAACTCGGAGGCGCGCTCGCGCATATTGGCCAACCCCATCCCGCTGCCGCGTTGTGATTCTCGCAGATCGAAACCGCGTCCATCATCCTGGATCTCCAGTGCCACCCAGCCTGTCTCGGCGCTCAAGGTCACCGTTACCGTCTTTGCCTGTGCATGTTTGAGCGTGTTGTTCAAGGCTTCTTCTGCAATGCGGTATAAAGCCAGAGAAGCGACTGGGTCCAAGTGGATAACATCCTTCACAATCAAACGCGCAGAAATACCGGTGCGCTTTTCTACCGAATCCAGCCGCCGTTCCAGCATTGCAGCCAAATCCTCTCCCAGCTCATCAGACGGGCGAAGTTCATAGACCAACAAACGCATCTCCTTCAACGCCTGCTGCGCAGCTTGTTCTATTCTCTCCAGATGTTGCTCGGCAAGTTTTTCGCTTCCACGGCGTAACTCCTTCAGGCTGGCGCCAGAAAATAACACCTGGCTGTAAAGCAATTGCGTGACCGAATCGTGCAATTCCCGCGCCAGGCGCTGGCGTTCCTGGATCACCGCTGCCAGTTCGACCTGTTCCAAAAGCCGCGCCCGCTCTATCAATCCGCTGACCTGATCGGCGATCGTCATAAACAATGTGATGTCTTCTATGGAATAGTGGAGAATGGTCGCGCTAAAAACATTCAGCGCACCCAAACAGCGCCCTTTAATGCGCAACGGCGCGCCGATATACGCCCGGTTTGTCGGCAGATCCACCGCGCGTAGCTCCTCCGGTATTCCTGCTTCCGCAAGCAAATCCGAAATGACCAACGGATTGGCGGATTGGATGAGCTCTCTCCAAAATTCCCCTTGCGCGGAAATCAACTCGAGCCGATCCAGAGATGAGGCAGGCATGTTCCTCTGCGCTCGTAGGACCAGTTTCTCTCCCCTCTCATCCAGTAGATGGATAAAGCCCGCGTTGGCTTTCATCGCATCCAATGTGATTTCAAGCACTTGCTCCAATATCAGTTCGAGCGGCAATGCCTCGCTGGCAATCGCGTTGATGCGATACAGGGTATTCAAGTGTTGAGTGCGAACCGCAGCCTGATTCTCTAAAGCCTCTAACACCACTGCTCGCCTCAGAGAGGCGCCGGCAATTTCTGCAACTGCATGAAACAGGCGCATCGCCTGTGCCGAAAATGCGCGATCCTGTTCAAAACCCAGGCTGAGCAATCCGAAAACCGCCTCCCCAGAAGCCAGGGGGATCAACACCGCCGACCGGTTATGATCGAAGAGCAACTCGCAGATCGGCGGCGCTCCACCAG
>DYGV01000178.1 GCA_020724505.1 Anaerolinea thermophila | reverse complement strand
GGCGCAAGGGTGGCGGAAACCGTTGCAACGCATGATCTGCGTCTGCGGGAATTTTTTCGGCGATATACCAGTCTTTGGACGTTGAAGGTTGCACGGTGAAAAGTATAGCACAATTCAAGCGGCATTGTTTTCGATGCAAAAATGAGCATGTTGTTCAGGTTGACGAGTCCTTCAATCACTGCTATCATGTATTATTGGCATGAATCACGCGCATAAACCAGCGACGCGTGTCTCTTTTGCGGAGAGATGGCGTCATTATTTGGCATGGTTGAAACCAGGTTTGGGGGTCAAGCGCTGGTATTTGATGATTCTGGTGGGTATCACGTTGTTGGCGGTAGGGTTTGGCATTCTGATCCTAGAACTCTACCGTAATGCGCCGGATACCTGGTGGCTACCGGCGGTTTCTGCGGCTTCTCTACGATTTTTACCTCGTCCGTTGCGGGTTTTGATCTTCGGTGGGATCGGCGTCAGCCTGATCTGGATAGGGATTTGGGAGCTTAACCGCTCCATTATCAGCCCGTTTATCCGTCCGGGTCATCGTCTGGCGGACACGCTGCGTCAACATCGCCAGCGCGAGCGTGGGCCGCGCATCGTAGCCATTGGAGGCGGTCACGGTCTGGCTACTCTATTGCGGGGGCTAAAGGAATATACTCACAATATCACGGCGATTGTGACGGTGGCCGATGACGGCGGTTCTTCGGGAAAGCTGCGGCGTGAGATCGGCATTTTGCCGCCCGGAGATATTCGCAACTGCCTGGCGGCTCTTTCCGATAACGAAGCTTTGATCGCCCAGCTCTTTCAATATCGTTTCCCGGAGGGGGAAAGCGGGTTGGAGGGACACTCCTTCGGCAATTTATTTATCACCGCTCTTGCTGAAATCACCGGCAGCTTTGAGGCGGCTGTCGCTGAGTCGGGTCGGGTTTTGGCGGTGCGCGGTCGAGTGTTGCCTTCTACGCTCCACGATGTACATCTCGCCGCAGATGTGATGCTGCCCTATGCTACGGGCGAGGTGCGGATACAAGGTGAAAGTCAGATCCCCAAGAGCAACGGTAAGGTGCGTCATGTATGGCTGGAGCCGAATAATCCTTCAGCATTTCCTCAGGCAATTCAGGCTGTGCTGGCAGCGGAGTTGATCGTCATCGGGCCAGGCAGCCTCTATACCAGCATCCTGCCTAATCTATTGGTGCCGGATTTGTGCGAGGCGATCCGCGCCAGCCGGGCGCTTAAGCTGTTTGTATGCAATGTGGCCACAGAGCGCGGCGAAACCAACGGTTATCAGTGCGGCGACCACATTCGGGTCATCGAAGATCATGTATCAGGAAATATCTTCGATATTGCCATTGCCAATTCTAATTACAACGCCAAGTTGCCCAACGGCGTGGAGTGGGTGCGAGTGGAACCAGATCTATCCGAAGACTATCGTCTGTATCAGGCAGATTTGATCGATTCGCTCTATCCCTGGCGACACGACTCGCAAAAGCTGGCGCAGGTCATCATGGATTTGTATCAGGAACGAACCGGGCCTCTGGTAGAATAAGCTTAATTGAACATAACTGCCTGGCAGTTAATAAAAAAATAAAAGCGCATATTCAAACATTTTATGGAGGATAAAAATGACAGTCAAAGTAGGCATCAACGGATTTGGCCGCATTGGACGGCAAGTGTTGAAAGCAATCCGCGATTTTCACCCCGACGTTCTGGAAGTGGTAGCTTTCAATGATATTGGCGATCTTAAGACGATGGCGCATTTGCTGAAATATGACTCGAACTATGGCCGCTTCGACGGTCAAATCGAGGTGAAAGACGATGCGCTGGTCGTGGATGGCAAGCCCATCAAGGCATTCAAGGAGACCGATCCAGCTAACATCCCCTGGGGCGACCTGGGCGTGGAGATCGTGATCGAAAGCACCGGCATTTTTACTGTGAAGAGCGACGGCGTGAATAAGAAGGGCAAGATGGTGAAAGGCGCCGAAAATCACATCACGAAAGGCGGCGCCAAAAAAGTCATTATTTCTGCGCCAGCGGAAGGCGAAGATCTGACCGTGGTGCTGGGCGTGAATGAGCAAATGTATGATCCAGCGAAGCATCATGTCGTGTCGAATGCTTCCTGCACTACCAATGGCTTGGCGCCGGCGGTCAAGGTCATTCACGATAAGTATAAGGTTGTGCGCGGTTTTATGACCACTATTCATGCTTATACAAACGACCAGAAGATCCTAGATTTGCCTCATAGCGACCTGCGCCGGGCGCGCGCTGCTGCGTTGAGCATCATCCCTACTACAACAGGCGCAGCTAAAGCCATCAAGCTGGTGATCCCCGATCTGGCTGGCAAATTGGATGGATATGCTTTACGCGTGCCCACCTCCACCGTTTCGGTGATTGATCTGACCGCTGAACTGGCAACCCCCACCACCACTGAACAATTGCGCCAGGATTTCCGCGACGCCGCAGCCGGCCCCTTGAAGGGTATTTTGGGCGCGGAAGACGAACCGCTGGTGAGCATTGACTATAAGGGCGACCCGCGCAGCTCTATTGTGGATCTGCCTTTTACCTCTGTGCTGGGCAAAGAGGCTGGTACTCTGGTCAAGGTTGTAGCCTGGTATGACAACGAATGGGGTTACTCGGTGCGCACCGCTGATTTGGCTGCGCTGATGGCGAAATATCTCTAGTGTTCAACTGAAAGAACCCTGGGTAAGCCGTAATGCGTAATCCTCCGCCGCTTGGTTGGTCTGGATTACGCATTACGGGGCTTAACCCTGACGATGGAGGCTGGCATGTTCAATAAAAAACTAATCACCGATGTTGATGTAAACGGCAAGCGAGTGCTGGTGCGCGTGGATTTCAATGTTCCAATCAAAGATGGAAAAGTCGAAGATGACACCCGCATCGTAGCCGCGCTGCCCACGATCAAATACTTGCTGGATCATGGCGCGGCGGTGATACTATGTTCACACCTGGGGCGACCTAAAGAAGGACCGGACCCGATGTATTCAATGCGCCCGACGGCGGAGCATCTTAGCAAATTGCTGGGCAGACCGGTGGCATTCAGCGAAGAATGCGTCGGTCCAGTAGCTGAGGCGGCGGCGAAGGCGCTCAAACCCGGTGATGTGCTGGTCTTGGAAAACACGCGCTTCTACAAAGGCGAAACGAAGAATGACCCCGAAATGGCAAAGCAACTGGCAGCTTTGGCTGACATGTACGTCAATGACGCTTTCGGTTCAGCACATCGCGCTCATGCTTCTACCGAGGGTGTGGCGCATTACCTGCCTGCCGTGGCTGGTTTCCTAATGGAGAAAGAGATTAAATATCTAGGCGAAGCCATATCCAACCCCAAGCGTCCTTTTGTAGCCATTTTAGGCGGCGCGAAGATTGTGGATAAGATTGGCGTCATCCGTAATCTGTTGAAGATCGCCGACTCGGTGTTGATTGGCGGCGGGATGGCGAATACGTTTTTCAAGGCGCAGGGCTACCCGATGGGCGAGTCGCTGGTGGATGGCGAAGCGTTGGAGACCGCCAAAGAAATTCTTCAGGAAGCGGGGCCTCGCCTGCGCCTGCCCGTAGATGTGGTCATCGCGGACAAATTCGACAATAACGCCAACACGAAAATAATAGACGTCGGCGCGGTTCCTGATGGTTGGGCGATTCTGGATATTGGCCCAGAGACGGTTGCTGCCTACGCAAAAGTCATCAAAAGCGCCGGTACAGTGGTGTGGAATGGGCCCATGGGCGTGTTTGAAATGCCTAATTTCGCCAAAGGTACTTTCGGGATAGCGCAGGCGGTTGCCGAAAGCCAGGCGGTGTCCATCGTTGGCGGCGGCGATTCGGTTTCGGCGCTCAACCAATCTGGCCTGAGCGATAAGATCACTCACATTTCTACTGGCGGCGGCGCTTCGTTGGAGAGGCTGGAGGGGCTCACCCTTCCTGGCGTGGCTGCATTGCAAGATAAGTAATCCGTGTCCTCTATCAAGGGATAGAGAATTAGATGATTCTTCTCTATCCCTTGTCTCTTATCAAAATTCTCTTGTGAAGAGTGGCTTGCTTGGAACGCAAGCAATGAGGAGGCGGCAACCTTATTACAATCAATGAAACCATAGAGGAACCAATGATGCGAAAACCATTTGTGGCTGGAAATTGGAAAATGTATAAAACCGTGGCTGAGGCACGCCACCTGATTTCAGAGTTGGTGCCAGGCTTGCAGGCCATTGATGCGGTGGAGAAAGTGTTGTGCCCACCCTTCACCGCGCTTTTGGCGGCGGCGGCGCTGATCGAAGGCACAGACATTGGTTTGGGCGCGCAAAATATGCATTGGGAGTTATCCGGCGCCTATACGGGCGAAATTTCACCTACCATGATCGCCGAGCTATGCCGTTATGTCATTATCGGCCATTCCGAGCGGCGAACCTACTTCGGCGAAACGGATGAGACGGTAAACCGTAAAGTGCATGCTGCTCTGGCGCAGGGTCTAATCCCCATAATCTGTGTGGGTGAAACTTTGGAAGAGAACGAAGCTGGACGCACCGCCGATGTGGTTGCCCGTCAGGTGCGCCTGGGTTTGAGCGGCTTGAGCAGCGTGATCGAACAGGCCGGGCCAGGTGCTTTCGTAGTGGCTTATGAGCCAGTTTGGGCGATTGGCACCGGACGCCCATCTACTGCGCAAGGAGCGGCGAAGGTAGTGCAGGAAATTATACGCCCGGTTTTGGCCGAATTGTTTGGCGATATGATTGCCCAGGGTGTGCGCGTGCTTTATGGCGGCTCGGTGAACGCCAAGAACGCAGCTGAGTTTTTCGCTGAACCAGAAATTGATGGGGCATTGGTCGGCGGCGCAAGCTTAAAAGCGGCTGAATTTATTCAGATTGTTCAAGCTGCTGCCGGATAGCGCGGGCGGCTGATGGCTGCCTCTACTGAATATACTGTCCTTTATTGGCAGCTTTTGCTCCTGATAGAGCTGGGTCCACTGATTCTGGTTCAACGCCGTCTCCATCGAGAAATGCAAGCGATATTTCTACTTTTAACGCGCCGCAAAGATATTGCCATTACGCTTTTTTCGGTGATTTTCTTTCCGGGTGTGCTGCTCCATGAGCTCAGTCATTGGTTGACGGCGCAGCTCCTGGGGGTGCGAACGGGGCGGTTCTCGTTGTTGCCACGCCCCCTGGCAAATGGACGCCTGCAGATGGGATATGTCGAAACCCAGCAGGCAGACTGGGCGCGAGATGCATTGATTGGCGCTGCGCCGTTGATCAGCGGCGGCCTGTTTGTCGCCTACGCCGGTTTATATCGGTTGGGGCTGCTGGATCTTTGGTCGGCGGCGCAAATAGAGCCACTTTTATCGGTTGTTCGCCAGGCGCCTTTGCTGGCATCGCGTTCGGATTTTTGGTTGTGGTTTTACCTGACCCTGGTAGTCAGCAGCACCATGTTGCCTCCCGCCTCAGATCGGCGCGCCTGGTTGCCACTGGCATTGATAGCCGGGATGCTGTTAGGGCTGGGAGTGTGGGTTGGCGCCGGCCCATGGCTTTGGGAAAATCTGGCGCCGACCATGCTCAAAGCGGCGCAGGCGTTAACGATTGTGTTCGGTGTCAGCCTGATCGTCCATCTAGTCTTGATTTTTCCGCTCTGGATCTTGAGGCGCGCCCTTGCCTGGTGGCTGCGATTGGAAGTGGTGTTATAATCCGAGTCTTGTATGGAGCATCAATTGATAAACTGGATGAAGTGTTTGGATCGAGCCGCGAAGTCTGATGTCTGATCAATGGTATGCCTTACGCAGTAAACCGCGCAAAGAAGATGTGGTCTGGCGGCAGGCGCTTTCGCTAGGCTTTGAAGTCTATTATCCGCGCTTGCGTGTGCACCCGGTGAACCCGCGGGCGAAGAAACTGCAACCTTATTTCCCGGGGTATCTATTCGTTAAGACGGATATTGAGCAGGTTGGGCTATCGGTGTTCCAATGGATGCCTCATACACTGGGTCTGGTCAGCTTTGGTGGGGAGCCTGCGTTGGTGCCGGAAAATCTCCTTCAGGCAATCCAGAAACGGGTGAATGAAATCAACGCCGCCGGCGGGCAAGTGTTTGATGGTTTACAGCCTGGGGATATTGTCTGGATACGGGATGGGCCTTTTCGGGGTTTTGAAGCCATATTCGACGCCCGACTGCCAGGCAGCGAACGGGTACGTGTGTTGTTAGAATTTTTAGGTAACCGTCGCCAAATCCCGGTTGTCTTGGATGCGAGTCAAATAGAAAAAAAGTCCAGGAAATCAATTGACTGGAAACAAAATTCAAATCGGGGAGCATAGGTAAGAAATGAAAACAGCTTTCATCACCGGCATAACCGGCCAGGATGGTTCTTATCTGGCTGAGTTGCTGCTTTCGAAAGGCTACGAAGTTCATGGTCTGATCCGTCGAGCAAGCACATTCAATACCGGAAGAATTGACCATCTGTATCGCGACCCACATAACGGTGAGGCGGTCAAGCTGTATTTGCACTATGGCGACATGTCCAACACCGGCAACCTGGTGGATTTGATCTATCAAATCAAACCGGATGAGGTTTATCACCTGGCGGCGCAAAGCCATGTGCGTGTGAGTTTCGACATGCCTGAATACACGGGAGACATCACCGGCCTGGGCGCCATGCGCGTCCTAGAGGCGATCCGTAAAAGTGGGATCAAAGCAAGGTTCTACCAGGCTTCTTCCAGCGAAATGTTCGGCAGTGCCAAGCCGCCGCAGAACGAGATGACGCCTTTTGAGCCGCAAAGCCCGTACGCCGCGGCCAAAGTATATGCGTATTGGGTCACACGCAATTATCGCCAGGGGTACGGGATGTTTGCCAGCAACGGTATTCTATTCAACCATGAATCACCTCGGCGAGGCGAGACCTTTGTAACGCGTAAAATCACGCGCGCTCTGGCGGCAATTATGGCCGGCAAGCAGAAAACGTTATATCTGGGTAACCTGGATGCGCGGCGCGATTGGGGCTATGCGCCGGATTATGTAGCGGCTATGTGGAAGATCTTGCAGCATGACAAGCCGGATGATTTCGTCATTGGCACCGGTGAATCGCATTCGGTGCGCGAGTTTCTGGATGAAGCGTTTGGCTATGTGGGTTTGGATTGGAAAGAATATGTAAAGATTGACCCGCGATATTTTCGCCCTACAGAGGTGGATTATTTGCTGGCCGATGCGACGCGAGCGCGGGAGATTTTGGGCTGGGAGCCGCGGGTGTATTTTCGAGATTTAGTGCGGATCATGGTAGATGCAGATCTGGAGCTAATTGGACTGGAATCGCCTGGAGAAGGGCGGCGTATCTTAGAAGCGCACCATGGACCCTGGCATCGTTGGGAGGATCAAGTGCCTTCCATGGAGGGTTGATGGGAGGGCGGATGTATCTGCTGGCAAGGAAGTTTTATTTTAGAAGAGCGTGGATAGCCTGAAAAAATTTCTGGCTTCGCCGCGATTTCGCATTGGCCTGGGGTTGTTCGTCAGCGGAGCGGCTATCTATCTAGCTGTGGCTGGCGTAGATCTCGCTCAGACAGGTCGGACTATGGCTCGCGCCCATTGGCTGTTGATCGCCTCGGCTGTTGGCAGTGTCATCTTAAATATCTGGCTGAAAATTGTACGATGGCGATTGTTGTTGGATTCCAGCCCGGGTCGCAATCATGCTTCT
>DYGV01000177.1 GCA_020724505.1 Anaerolinea thermophila | reverse complement strand
GAGCGGATCATTCAACGCCGAAGATAGTCAGTTATTGGAAATTTTAGCCAGTCAGGCCAGCACCGTACTGCAAATTACCACCCTATATAACCAGGCAAATGAATTATTCCTGGATTTTATTAAGGCGCTGGCTTCCGCGATTGACGCAAAAGACCCTTATACTCGAGGGCATTCTCAACGCGTTTCAGATTACGCGGTTGCGATTGCCTCAGAATTGGGATTGGAAGGCGACGCGCTGATGGACATCCGTGTAGGCAGTCTGCTTCACGATATTGGAAAAATCGGTGTACCCGATCACATCCTGGCGAAGCCCGGCACGCTATCGGACGATGAATACGAGCAAATTAAAAAACACCCCGGCATTGGCTACAAAATCATCGAGCAAGTTCACCTGCTTCATAACATCCTGCCGGCTATCGTCGAACACCATGAGCGGCTGGATGGCAGCGGATACCCATTTGGGTTGCACGGCGATCAAATGTCCAAAATGGGACGCATCGTCGCTGTCGCCGATGTTTATGATGCATTGACCACGGATCGTCCTTACCGGAAGGCGATGGGCCTAAACGCGGTCATTGAATTCATGAAACAAAACAGCGGAGATCGGTTTGACGCCGAATGTGTAGAGGCGTTGACCGTTATTGCAGCACGAAAAAATGACCCGCTGCTCACTGAGTAATCTCTGGCTATCAGTCGCCGGCATGGATTCCCCCACCACGCAGAATCAACCGGTCAGAAGTGTAATCAGTTCCTTTTTGCGCCTTTCTTCGTCTATGCACCCTGACAATAATCACAGCGCGGATTAAGCATCTGGTCGCCGCGGATCTGGCCGCTGCAATCTCGACATTGCCAATCGCCGGCGCGTAGGTCTGTGCGCACCTTTAAACCTGCTGTGATAGCCAGGGGGGATTTATTCTCATGCGATGGTAGCTTTGGTCCTTTAGATTCCATAATCCATCCTCTCAATATAGCCTAAAGCGTGTAGCACACCTGGCAACTGGCATCCTGGATTTGCCCAGGGCCAACGATTGTGCCGCGGCAAGATTTACAATCTAACCATTGAGTGCCTTGGTTAGGTGGTGTCGGCGTTGGCGCAGGGTTGTAACCTGTGCTGCAAGGCGTCCAGACGGGCATCAGGTATCCGCTTGAATTATCAAAGCAAACAATCGCTCCAGCTCGCAAGTCAGACTTCACCTGCAAGTGAAACAGAGGGGAAGCAGGTTGATCTTTCATCCATCCTCCTATTTTTGGACTTACTAACAGACACTCCACCGAATTGTAGTCTTGGTGGGCAAACTTCGCAATACGACTTTTGTCGGCGACCTGCTATAATTCTAGCATTCTCTGGCTAAATTTATCTTTCCAATCATCTTATCTTTATTTCACCACCTTCTAATTTATGAGGGCTATACTCAATCTCTGAATTTATACGTGCAATCTTACACGCGAAACCAATCGAATTTGTCAACACAATTCGATCTGACAAAAGTAGGAAGGAAGCTGATAACTTATGAAACGTCTGACTATCCATCGAGCAATTCTTTTAGCTGCTATCATGGCTTTGGTAACACTGGCTTGTAGCATCTCTATACCGGCTCGGCAAACGATCGAAGAGATCGCGCCAACTGAGTTCAAGCCGACCCCAATCGTTGCTACGCCTGCTGCACCTATATCCGAACCAATCCAGCTGCCTGCTCTGGTTACCAACGAAGAAGCAGTGTTAATTGAATTATATAAACAAGTGAACCCCGCTGTCGTGAATATCATCACTTATGCAGATGAGGGTAATTTCGTCACCGCAGCGGGGCAAGGCTCCGGCTTTGTTTACGATAACGAAGGTCACATTATTACTAACTCCCATGTCGTGCATGGGGCTGACGCCGTGGAAGTCGTTTTTTCTGATAACACGACCCTGAAAGCCGAAATCGTCGGTGAGGATCTGCATAGCGATTTGGCAGTGATTAAAGTCGCAAAGCTACCCGAAGGCGTTAGGCCATTGCCCTTGGGCGATATGAGCCAGGTGGCTGTAGGTCAGACGGTGGTGGCAATTGGTAATCCCTTTGGCTTGGGCGGCACACTCACACGAGGCATCGTCAGCGCGCTGGGACGCACAATACCCGCGTTGACTGCCTTTTCCATCCCCGAAGCTATTCAAACCGATGCTCCCATCAACCCGGGCAACTCTGGCGGTCCTTTGTTGAATCTCCGTGGTGAGGTGATCGGAGTCAATGCCCAGATCGAAACCGCTGATGGCACCCGCGCCAACAGCGGTGTGGGGTTTGCTATCCCGGTTAGCATTGTCTCCAAGGTTGTACCGGCATTGATCCGGGATGGGAAGTATGAATGGAGTTGGATGGGCGTGGTTGGCGGCAGCCTGTCCCCAACGCTGGTAGAAGCAATGAAATTACCCGTGGATAAAGGCGCATATGTTGCCGAGGTAGTCGCAGGCGGACCTGCCGAAAAGGCTGGATTGCGCGGCGCATCACGCCAAACCGTCATTAATGGGCGTAGGGTAGCAATCGGCGGCGATGTAATCATTGCAGTGAATGGTCAACCGGTCACCGCATTTGAGGACATACTCATTTATCTGGCAATGAACACCAGTCCAGGCCAGAAAATTACGCTTACGATCATTCGCGATGGGAAACAGATGGACGTAGAAGTAACCTTAGCCCCGCGCCCCACTGAAGAACGGCAATTCTTCCAACCCTAAAATACCCTTGTAGATTGTAGAATTGTTCCTGGGCTGTTGAAATTTCGATCAACAGCCCAGTTTTCTTTCCCGCTATCCCTCTAAAGAGCGCAGCAAATCTGGCAATTCGCTGAGAGTAGATATATGCGCATCGGGTGCGATGGTTTCAAGATGCGCCTGGTTCGCAGGTGTGTTCGCTCGGCGTGTTATCCAGATGGAATAAATGCCTGCGTTTTTTGCGCCTAAAATATCTGCGCCTAATGTATCACCCACCATCGCTGCCCGGTCAGGTGCCGCACCTAAGCGTTCCAGCGCCCTGCGAAAAATCAGCGGGTTGGGCTTGCGGATGCCCTCCGCCGCGGAGGATAACACCACCTCAAAGTAGGGGCGCACGCCGGCTTTATCCACCAATGCTTGGGTATTTCTGTCATCGGCTGCATTTGATATTAACCCCATCCGATAGCCCATATCTCTCAGTGCATCTAAAGTTGGGGCTGCATCGCTTTCGGGGATCCAATGCGCCTGCGTCACAGAGTGGAAATCTTTTAACGCTTGCGCTAAAACTTCGTCTGGCGTGTCGCCAAATCCCCACTCTTTGAGCGTAGAACACAAAATATATTGAGTGGTGTATTCGATAAACTCTGTGTCGCGTTCTTGATAATACGCCTGCATGCGTAAATAAAAGTCGTCTAAAAAATCCTGCCCTACGTTCAGCCCAGCCTTTTGCAAACTCATCAACATCGCCTGGCGCGCCTGCGCAAAGACAGTAGGCCAATCGCCGTCAAAATAGATCAATGTATCCCCCAGATCGAATAAGATCACCTCAAATCGTTTCATTCTACAACCGGTACTCAATAACCCTGGTCAACGTCTACTACATTCAGCAAAGGTTGACCGCTCAAATATCTCTTCATGTTTTCCATGAACAGCTCCATTGCCCGTTCATCATAATAAGGTGTATTACCAGAGATGTGCGGCGTGATAATTACATTGGGCATCTTCCATAGCGGGCTATTTTCGGGCAATGGCTCCTCTGGGAAAACGTCCAGCGCCGCGCCGGCGATCTTATGCTCCCGCAAGGCGTTGATGAGCGCGGTATGCTCAATCACTCCGCCGCGCGATGCATCCACCAGAAAGGCAGTGGGTTTCATTGCCTCAATAACCTCGGCGTTTATCAAACCTCGAGTTCGAGGCGTGAGCGGGGTGCAAACCACCACAAAGTCACATTCTTTCACCATAGATCGTATCGCTTCTGCGGGATATAAGCGATGAACGAAATCGCCTCTCTCATCACCCTGCCCTTCAGGGATATAGCCCTTATCGTCTGGATGCATGGCGTCGCGCTTGGTCGCCAGGATTCTGGCGCCAAAATTGACCAATAACCGGGCAATCTGCCGCCCAATGCTGCCATAACCCACGATACCGACGGTATGATTTCGTAGTTCCACAGGGCTAAAACGCTCCCAACGATCTTTGGGCCAAAGGCTACGGCGCTGATGATCGAGCAGATCGGGCAACCGATGGCCTAACGCCAACATCATCATCACCGCGTACTCAGCCACTTGTGAAGCCGAGGCGCCGCTCATAGTGGTCGCCTTGACGCCCTCTTTGCGCAATATCGGCGCATCGCGCACATGATCAATCCCCGCAAAATGAAACTGAATCCAGTTCAAGTTTGGAGCCTGGTCTGGCGCGGGCAAAACTCGTCCGGTATAGAGGACATTCACTGTAGCCCACTGCTCCGGCGCAACATCCTCCACCCGGCTGGCTTTTTGAACATGCACACGGAGGCGTGGCGATAAATCCTGCAATCTAGCAATGAGATGATCCGGTAGGGGCAACGTGATGAGAATATCAATTGCTTCATCCATTTTGACAGTTTATACCTCCTGATGGCGATAATGAACCGCTGGCATCGCGCGCAATCTGCTAGCTGCAGTTTCAGGCGTTAGATCCCGCTGCGGCATGGCTAACATTTCAAAGCCGACCATAAATTTCTTCACCGTAGCAGAGCGAAGTAGAGGTGGATAAAAATGAGCATGTAAATGCGATTGGGGATACGAAGCCCCATTTACTGGAGATTGATGAAATCCCATCGAATAGGGAAAAGAGATCTCAAACAGATTGTCATAGCGGATTGTAATTTGCTGCATAATATCCGCCAGTGCAGTGATCTCAGCCACGTCGAGTTCAGGCAAGAAGCCAACGTGGCGATGCGATATGACAAGTATTTCAAATGGCCAGATCGCCCAAAAAGGTACTATGGCAGTGAAAGCGTCGTTGCTGGCCACTACACGTTCCGAACTATCAAGCTCTGCTCGAAGATAATCGCACAGTAAACAACGATCGTGTTCCACCTGATAATCTAGCAACGAGGCAAGCTCGACCGCTGGCTGGTTGGGAATATAGTTGGTGGACCAAATCTGACTGTGCGGATGAGGGTTAGAACACCCCATCATTTCGCCTTTATTTTCAAAAACTTGAACATAGGCGATATCTGCGATCTTTGCCAAATCAAGGGTTTGCTCGATCCAGGTACGTACCACCGCTTCGGCTTCGGTTATATCCAGCTCTGGAAAAGTCAGATCATGACGTGGCGAAAAACAAACCACGCGACAAATACCGGAAACCGGTTCCGCGCAGAAGATGCGCTGATCAACATGAGCTGGTTTTTGCCCCTCGTTCAATCCTGAAGCATCAGGAGGTAGCAGGGCAGGAAAATCATTATCGAACACAAATGTTCCTTGGTAATCAGGATTCTTCTTGCCGCCAGCGCGGCTATTTCCGGGGCATAGATAACAATCCGGGTCATAGGCGGGCAGCCTCTCAGACGGTGTTTTTTCCACCTGCCCCAACCAGGGTCTTTGGGCGCGATGCGGCGAAACCAAAACCCATTCGCGCGTCAGCGGATTGAAACGTCGATGCGGTTTCTCAACGTACAACATATCAAGCCTACAGCCGCGTTATGGGTTCTTATGCGTCTTATATTTCATCACTTCGCTTTGATATAAATGACCTTACACTCGGTCAGGAAATACTCATAGGTGCGATTGGAAGTCTTAACTACATAATTAGTGTTCAAATTTAGATAAAACACGGTATTCAATTCTTTCAACTCATACACCACGCCATTGATTTCGATCTTTACATTGTTACCTACTGCAGTGACCACCAAAGCCCAGGTTCCAGATGGGACGCTTCTGGGACAGCTTCCCGGCGCAGTGGGAGTGAGTGTATAGCGGAGAGGCGTAGAAGTAGCAACGACCGGGGTCGCGCCTGCAGCAGTGGGGAATTGCTGCGGCGCTTCAGGCGTGCGCGGTATCAACTCATACACCGTCGCTTTATTGATCATCAGGCGCACACCATCCTGATCCGCAACAAAACCAACCTGTCCCTCGCTATAAGGGTTGCGGTCGGTATAGTTATTGATGCGCGTCCCGTTCAAGTACAAGTCAATATTCTTCTCCAGAAAACTCACCCCAAGAACATTGGGTTGAGGAGCAGGCAAAACCGCTGGTGAAGCCGTCCAATCAATGAGCGGTAGGAGATTGCCATTTTGAAACTTAAATAATCCGTATTCGCCGGTTGCCGGCCGAATCTTATAAGCATAATACGCATTCTTTTGTCCATTCAAAGCGAATATTAAACCGAAGCCAAAATCAGAAGCGCGCTCGTCGAACATCTCCGCTTCGAAGTAATAAAAATCTTTGAAAGGACCGCAATTCCCAGAGCAATACACCATCGCAGGTTTCCCCTGCTGATTGCTGCGCAGAACCATCATCCCTTCTTGAATGGTAAATTCGGAGTTCTCTCCCAGCCCAGTCCATGCCAATTCATTGTTGTCAAACGGATCGCTGACAACTGGCGGGCCGCTAACCAGCGACATGATCTCCATCGCCGGCAGTCTCATGAGGGTTGGAGAAGGTTCCAGAGTCGCTGTGATTGTAGGTGTCTCAGATGGTTCAGCGGTAAACGTCGCCGTGGGCGGTGGGAGAGTGTTCGTTGAAGTGGGCGTCTCGCTTGCCATCAGACGAGCTACTGGCGCCAGAAACACATCTCGCCCCAGCCATAGAACGACAATCAAACCCAAGCAAACGACGCCGATGCCAACGCCGATCAGCAGCCCCCAGCGTCGAAAAGCTCCCTCCTCGTACTCTTCTTCCTCGTCCTCCAAATATTCTTCCACTTGATCTTCCATCGTAGATTTTGCCTCCTGTTCGTATAAGAAGCCTGATCCACCCCAATATAACACCCTCCAGGCGGAAATGCAACAGAGAATGGCAGTCGCTTTGCTTGACAATAGAGCTGTTCCATGTATAATGAAAATGATTTTCATTACCTTTATGCAACTATGAATACGAACGCAACAGACTTGTATCAATCTTGGTTATCAAGCTTGCAAAACAGTGGCTATCGTTTGACCGAAACGCGCCGCGCTTTGGTGGAAATCCTGGCCGCCAGCTCACATGCTCTCAGCGCTGTGGAACTTTACGATTTAGGAAGGCGCGAGTGCCCGAGGTTGGGTCTGGTAACTGTGTACCGGACATTGGAAAAACTCGAAGAATTGGGATTGATCCAGCGTGTTCACCAACCCGGAGGTTGCCACATGTACCTACGCGCCGCCCAAGGGCATCAGCATCTCTTGCTTTGCACTGCTTGTGGCCGTGCAGAATATTTCGACGGCGATGATCTATCAACCTTTATGAATTCTGTCGCCGATCAAAGCGGATTCGATGTTCGCGACCATTGGTTACAGCTATTCGGCCTGTGCCAACAGTGCCGTGACCACGATCTATAAAAGCTCCGCTTTTCTACAGAAATGATATCTAAGTAGAGGTGTAAATGAAAAGGAGTGTCATTATCTGTTTACTATTCCTTATAGCCGCCATTGGCATTTCGGGTTGCCAGTCAAAAAACACCCCTTCGCTCAATGCAGCGCCAAACGAAGATCGAATTGGAGCTTCCAATCTTCGCGTATTAGCCGTAGAAACCTTCC
>DYGV01000176.1 GCA_020724505.1 Anaerolinea thermophila | reverse complement strand
ATGTACGTGATCTATACTTGGGACATGCTTATCAAAGAGGGTGTGGCTGAACAGGGGCTCAAAAAGCCAAACGCCTGGCAGAAGATCAAGGCTTTGTTGCGCGATCCACTCCGCTTTGGCCCCGGCTGGCAGATGGTCTTTATGAATTTCACTGTCAGCGGAGTGGGCATCTTCATGGCGGTTAAACTGGAGGAGATCTTTCGCGTTTGGCCGCACCGCGAAGAGCGCATCACTCTCACCGGCCATTGGCACATCCTCTCCGGCTTGATCGCCACCATCATTTTGATGTATTTTGCCCACCTATCCGGTTTGAAGGGCAAAGCGCGCCAATGGTTTGGCTGGCTGCTCATCATCATGTCGGATCTGGCTTTCGCCTCGGTGACAATCTTCTCCATGAAACGCCTGTTCGTCTCTGAAATTGAGCAACAATCTCTCGTCAATTGGACGATGTTGCTGACCGATCTCGGTCTGGCGGCGGTGCTGATGGTACTGGCGATTTTCTTGCTCTGGAGGTTGTACGACCTGTTCCAGGCAAAAGGTTATTGGATGCAGGAATTGAAATCTGAGAGGAAGAAAGCCGCCGAAGCCGAGATCGTCGAGCAAAAGCGCCGCTTAGAGGAGCTGAACACTGCTCTGAAGGAGGCGTCGAAATGAAACCGAGGCTTTCATCTATGTCATTGCAAAGAGCGTCTTACGCAGCAGAGAAATCTTTTCATTGTGTAGGAGAGAGCTTTGTATCGCTCGTCGCGCAGCCAAAGTTTTGGATTTTGTTCGCCATCGCCGTGTTGCTGCTTGCCGCTTGCGCTCCCGCGTCCGATGTTGGCGCGATCACGCCGCCTTATATAGATACCGGCGTGGACCCCGAATCCTGGGCGTTGGTGCCTGCCGGTGAGTTCCCCTATGGTCAACATGATCATATGACCCCGATGGATTATGATTACGAAATCATGATCACGGATGTGACCAACGCCCAATATGCCCGTTTCCTGAATCAGGCCCTGGCGGATGGGACGTTGCACATTGGCGCGGTGGAAGTTGAGGCTGGCGAAAATGTCAGTCTGCATGAAGGGGTGTACGCTTACTACCCCGGGGATCCTTTTCACGGCTACGAGCATGAGGAAGAGATCAAAGCTGGCGATAAACTGTACGTCCCCTTCGAGGAAGGCTTACGCTTGGCGTTCGATCAGGAAACGGAAACCTTCGCCGCTATTCCTGATTATGCCAATCACCCGATGACCATGGTCACCTGGTTTGGCGCTAACGCCTACTGCCAGTATTACGGGTGGCGGCTGCCAACCGAGATCGAGTGGGAAAAAGCCGCCCGCGGCGTTGAACTGGTGAACGGGCGTGGCTTGCCTTTTCCATGGGGAACTGAGATCGAAGGCAATAACGCCAATTTCTATTCTTCTTTCGATCTGTTCGAAAAAATGTTTGGTAAACTAGGCAACACTACGCCGGTCGGTTTTTATAACGGCAAAACTTACGACGGTTATCAAACTCTTCCTTCGGCCAGCCCCTATGGTTTGTACGACATGGCCGGCAACGTCTGGCAATGGACGGGCGATGATTACCCTGATCAGCACTACCGTTATATGCGCGGCGGGAGTTTTTACTCCTATGCGGTGGATTTGCGCGTGTGGAAGAACAACAGCGCCCATCCTTCTTATTACAGCCCGCAGGTCGGTTTCCGCTGCGCGCGATAAAGGTAATACAGGAGCGTAGGACGATGATTGAAGCCACCCCGTTGTCTATAACCCATCTGAAGACGAAGGTTCGGTCGTATTGGCCGTTGATCAAAAGTCTGCAGACGGGTCTGTTGATCTCCACCGGTCTGGCCGGCTACATGAGCGCTCGCTGCCCGGTATTCAACCTGGGGACCATCGCTGCGTTGACTGCCAGTCTGTTTTTATCCATCAGCGGCAGCACCATCCTGAATATGTGGTGGGATCGCGATATAGATGCCAAAATGCGACGTACCCAGAAACGTCCGCTGGCTTGCGGGCAAATCTCGCCAGCAGAGGCGTTGCGGCTTGGATTGATCCTTTCGACCCTGGGGGTGGGGATGGCAGCGGCGATGGACGCTCTCTATGGCTTAATCATCTTCGCCGGATTGTTCTTCGACGTGGTGGTTTACTCCATCTGGCTAAAACGTCGCACCTGTTGGAGCATTGTATGGGGTGGGATTTCAGGCGCTATGCCCATTCTGGCCGGGCGCGCTCTTGGTTTGGGCGCGTTGGATTGGATTGGCGCAGCGCTTGCTCTGGGGGTCCTGTTCTGGATCCCCACCCATATTCTGACGTTTAGCATGAAGTTCTATGCGGATTATCAAGCCGCGGGCGTACCTACGTTCCCATCCACGTATGGGTTTGGTTTCACCCGCGCCGTCATCGCCGTCTCCAGCGTGCTGGCGGCGGTTTCGATGGGCATGGCTGCCTGGGGCATCGGCATGACCGTTGGCTATCTGCGATTATTGATCGTCCTTTCCGGCGGGCTGCTGGCGTTAGCAGCGGCGGTCTTGCTGCGCCCTTCGGAGCGCGTCAACTTTGGACTGTTTAAGTATGCTTCGCTTTATATGCTCAGCGCTATGCTGCTGATGATGATCTGATCGGAGAAGGGATGATGAGTAAGATGACGCCGCTCGACCGAATTCTGCTCCTGGCGACAGGTCTGCTGGCCGCTTATCAGGTCGCGGTGGGGGTAGATGGATTCAGCGCACTGCCGATGATTGCCTACACTATTTCCTTTGGCGTCCTGCTGGTGGCGGGTCTCTTGCTCATCATCCTCGGATTTGAGGCGCTGGATAGCCCATGGGTGGTTATCGTTTCCACCATTATCCCTCTCAGCCTGTCCTTGGGGCTGGTATGGGAGCATCTCGCCGCGTATCGGGGCGTCTATTTGCTCTTCAGCATAGCGGGCTTTCTGGCGGTGGTTATCACCCGCTCCTTTCCCATGCCGGGCAAGCTTTCGGTCATTACATTGGCGATTGTGCACGGCATCGCCGGCATGGTGATCTTCCTATTGCCCATCCTGCTGGCAGCGCAGGGGAGTGTCCCGCGCGGTTATGCGTTGATCGGCGTGGGCGGGGCGCTAATCGGCGCCGGCGGATTGTTGCTCTCTTTTCTAAAGGCGGGCAAACCCATTCTCTCGAAGGAGATTATTTTCAAGGTTCTGCCCGGCTTGCTATTCTTGATGACGGCGGCGTTTGTGGCCGGGTTCGCGCTGGCGAAGTAAAGGAGATTTCATCCATGAGAAACAAATGGTGGGCCAAACTGATGCGCATTGTGGTCATCGTTTTGCTGAGCCTGGCAGCAGTTGTCACTTTGATGGGCGGCGTAGGAACGACCTGTGTGGCGCTCAACCCAACCGGTTTTGATGGTAAATTCGCAGCCATTGCTCCCTTCCAGTGGCTGTGGATTTTATTCGTACTGATCGGGATCGCCGCTGGCGTGCTAGGCGTGCGAGCGGTTGTCCTTTTGATCAGGGGGACAAAGAACGCCTATCGCGCCGCGTTGATCGCCTTGCTGCTTGGCGTGGCTGTTAACGCCATCCACCTGCTCGCCTCGCGCGCTCTGCGCGGCGCTTCCATGCCGGTGGACGCCGTCTTATACGCCAACGTGTTGACCCTGATTGTCTTCTTGCTGTTGCGCCTCCCTGGCGTCTGGCAGGGTGTGAATTTTGAGAAATCTTCCAGCGACCGGCAAACCGGCCGATTCGCTGCGGCTATTGCCCTGGGAGCGGCGGGGCTGCTGACGCTGACCATCCAATTCCCAATGGCTTCCACCCATACCATTAATGGGGTCAACTACGCCGACGTCTGGCATATGACCCTGTCTCTGCTGGGCGGCGGACTCATTACGGTTGGCGCGCTGACCGCGTTTCTGGAAAGGTGGATGACGAGCTGGCAACGTCGCCTGGAAACTAACTCCGCACACAGCGGGAAGCCCGCCTTGCGGGCATGATGCACGGTCATCCCCGGTCGTCTAATTAGAAAATCTCTGTGTGGAACGCGCTCGCCTCCTGGCGGATTCTTGTGCGCGGTTTTTGGGCGCGGCGTAGGTCTCCAGTGCATGGAGCAACTTGCTAGACGCGGCGGCAATCTCGTCCACCGCGGAGAGAAAGGCGGTTTCATTGGCTCTGGAAGGCTTGTTGAAACCGCTGATCTTGCGCACGAATTGTAGAGCTGCCTGGCGAATCTCTTCTTCGCTGGCCGGCGGTTCAAAGTTAAACAATGGTTTGATGTTTCGACACATATGCTTTCCTTGAAATTCATCTGACTACGCTTCAAGCGTAGCCAACTGGAGAGGGTTCCAAAGGCAAGGGCTTTTCATCTTATCCTATTGACGCGTCCGATTTATTATATTACTATTATTATCATAATTATCAGGTTATGCACACCCATAGCGGTTCATCTTGACCTTCCTCTCCCATTGTTGTCAATCCTGCTCTGGATGTGGTTGCTTCCAGATGGGGTGACGTGATTCCACTTCGCCTCTTTACAATCTAATAGCGTCCAGCAGAAACAAATTGTGCTTTTCAGTTGACCAGGAGGTCAGGATGCGCAAAATTGCCCTATCTTTTTTTCTTGCATTTCTGCTCACAGCAGCGTTCCTCAGCTTGATCCGCGTCGTTTATGGACAGGGGCCAGAAGAGCCGGATGTCATCCATCGCGAGACGCAGGGGGACAACATACGGGAGATCTACGCTCCCAACCAGATCGAAAGTCCGCAGCAGCCCAACATTAGTTTCATCGACTCTCCTACATCAACCTGTTATCAACCTGACCCAACTCAAGATGTTTGTTACATCAACTGGTATTACATGTCGGTGAACGCTGATCCTAACTATATGATCGCCATGACGGTCACATTGAATTCCATTGGTGTGGTGGCGCGACTCCACGGCTTTTTCCAAACCTCGATGTATGCGCCTTACAGTCTGTTTGAGCGCGGTTTCAAAGTGCCCTGTGGAGCTTTGAATTCAAGCGGCGTCCCTACACTGGGCATGGCTTACCCCTGGACGATTAACGCTCGAGACAGTGCGAACCTTAAAGCGGCCAATTACGGTACAGTGTATTGCCCGGCTTATACGCCATGATGGCTAAGGCAGGGAACAAAGCCGATGATAGATAGTCCGCGAGCAATTCTGGCAGGAGCGCTTTCAGTTGTGCTGTTGGGGGCGATCCTCGCGGTCTTTGGCACGTCCGGCTCACAAGCCTCGGGGTTGGTCACCCCCACGCCGCTGGGCGTCGCCACGCAAATTCAAGTTCCCGCGGATGTCGAAGCGCCGGCTATTGCCTCTTTCAGCAATAGCCCTACTTGCTACCGGCAAGCGGTGGGGAGCGGGGTCTGTTACATCGAGTGGAGCTACCTGTACGCGGCAGCCAGCTCTGGATCCTACATCATCAGCATGACCGTCACGATTGACGATCGCTTGCGGGCATATCACGCCGGATTTTTCCAAACCGCGATGTATGTCCCCTCAGATTTTTATGGAACGGGTTTTAAGGTGACCTGCGGTGTTCCGGGGAGCGGCGGCGTCCCCGGAATGGGTAGAACCTATACCTATGCCATCCGCGCCCGCGAAACAGGCGATGGGATTACTTCGAATACCGGCGCAGTTATTTGTCCGGCGGATGAGGTCAAAATCCATCTGCCATTGATACAAAAACCCTGACCCATTCTTGCTAGAACAATCCATGTAGTCTAAAGGACGCGATACCACAGAGCGCATGATTATTTGCGTATATTGACCGTTGTATAAGCAAATACTATAATTAGATCAGCGCTCTTTATGGATGAACGCTTGTTATTGGATTAGAAGGAGGCCTAGATGATGTATTGGGGGTTAGCAGCGCGCAACAGGGAGAATCGATAAATGCCAATCTGATGCCAGCGAAAGGTAAAAGCGCCGACAATCCTCCACCGCGTGGGTCAGATATCGAGGAGGTGGTTATGAAACTCTCCGTAACCCGAGTTGATCTGCGGATCGCCTTGCTGTACACGATCTTTGGCGGGTTATGGATCCTGCTCTCCGATCGCCTGCTTGCCGCGCTGACGTCGGATATTGCAACTTTGAGCGCGGCGCAAACCTATAAGGGTTGGGCGTTTGTCCTGGTTAGCGCATTGCTGATCTTTTTCCTACTGCGGCGCGATCTGATCTTGCGCCAGGTGGCTGAGAGCAACCTGCGTGAGAGTGAGGAGCGCTACCGCCGGTTGTTCGAGAATAGCATGGACGCCATCCTGCTCACCGCGCCCGATGGCAGCATCTATGCCGCCAATCCAGCCGCCTGCCGCATGTTTGGGTGGACGGAAGACGAGATCAAGCAAATCGGTCGCAATGGGGTTGTAGATGTGAATGACCCGCGCCTGGCGTTGGCGTTGGAGGAACGCGCCCGCACGAGTAGTTTTTACGGAGAACTGACTTTCCTGCGCAAAGATGGCTCGAATTTCATTGGCGAGGTTTCCACCCAATTCTTTAAAACCAAAGATGGCCTAGAACGCACCAGCATGATCATCCGCGATGTCACTGAGCGCAAGCAGGCGGAAGCGCGCTTGCGCAAACTTAATCGGGTGTATGCTTTGTTGAGCGAAATCAATCAAACCATCGTGCGCGTGCGGCAGCCGCAGCAACTATTCGAGGCGACCTGTCGCATCGCCGTTGAGCAGGGCGGTTTCCGCATGGCTTGGATCGGCCTTCTCGATCCACAGACAAGGCAGGTAAGGCCCATTGCTCATGCCGGCAAGGCCGATGGCTATATGGAAAAGCTGCTGATTACGATGGATGAAAGCCTGCGCGGCAGTGGCCCCACCGCTAGCGCCTTGCGAACCGGCGAACACGTGGTGGTGAATGACATTGAGCATGACCCACGCATGTCTCCCTGGCGCGCCGATGCCCTGCAGTTGGGTTACCGCGCCTCCGCTGCCTTTCCGCTAATGATTGCCGGCGAGGCGCGCGGCGCACTCAACCTGTATGCCCCCGAACCAGATTTCTTCGACGATGAGGAGCTTAAACTGCTTGATGAGATGGCGGCGGACATCGCCTTTGCCATGGAGTTCGCTGAACAAGAGGAACAACGCCGGCGGGCGGAAGATGCACTCAGAGCAAGCGAAACCAGCTTCCGTCTTTTGTTCGCTCATAATCCACACCCGATGTGGGTGTACGATTTAGAGACGTTGCAGTTCCTGGAAGTAAATGAGGCCGCGATTGCGCAATATGGCTATACACGTGAAGAGTTCTTGCAACTTCGCCTCACCGATATTCGCCCTGCGGAGGATGTAGCCCGTCTTTTGGAGGATGTCAAGCGTGACCGCCCCGCCCTACAGAAATCTGGCCAGTGGCGGCATCGCCGGAAAGATGGGAGCATCATTGATGTTGAAATTACGTCGCACATTTTAGAGTTTACGGGTCGAAGGGCTGTGTTGATTTTGGCGCAAGACATCACTGCGCGTAAGCAGGCAGAAGAAGAGATTCGCAAACTCAACGCAGAGCTAGAACGCCGTGTGGTGGAACGCACAGCGCAATTGCAAGCCGCGAACAAAGAGCTGGAATCTTTCTCTTATTCCGTCTCGCATGACTTGCGTGCCCCCTTGCGTGCCATCAATGGCTTTGCTTCCATCCTCAACAATCGCTATCGCGCTAGCCTGGGTGAAGAAGGTCAACATTACTTGAACAATGTCATACGCGCCAGTGTGCGTATGGGTCAATTGATTGACGATTTACTCAAATACTCTCGCTTGGG
>DYGV01000175.1 GCA_020724505.1 Anaerolinea thermophila | reverse complement strand
GCCGCCGGCATCCCCTTATCCGAGACATCTGCCACCACAATCCCAAGCTGGCCGTCTGGCTCCAGGATGAAATCAAAATAATCGCCAGCCACCTGGCGCGCTGGCATCCAACGAGCAACGAACTCCCAGCCCGGGAATTGCGGGGTATCGGTTGGCAACAGGCTGGCTTGCACCTGGCGAGCCATCTGTAGTTCGTGTTCCAGACGAGCCTTTTCCACCGCGATTTTGTACAGGCGCGCATTTTCAATCGCCGTTGCCGCGCTGTTTGCAACTGCGTTGAGCAAGTCCAGATCTGCTTGAGTGAAAATGCCCGCCTGAATGCGATTATCCACAAAAATTGCTCCTAGCGACCGCTCTTTGAGGCGCAGCGGGACGCATAGAATTGAGCGCAATCCCAGCAGACGCACACTTTGACTCATGTTGAAGCGCGGATCCAGTCGAGCGTCGCTGGTAATCACTGCCTGCCCATCTCGCGCCACCTTCTCCACCACACTCAACGAAATCTGAAATTGCGGATCATGGATGATGTGTTGATCCATGCCTCGCGCTACAGAGAAAGTCAGACGACCGCTTTCGTCGTACAGCATCATAAAACCTCGTTCGGCGCGGGTGACCGCAATCACCTCATCCATCACTCGGTTGAGGACTTCATCCAGGTCTATGGACGAATTAAACGCCTGCGACAGGGCGTATAACAACGCCAGACGTTCGTTGGGTTCATTATTTTCAGAAGCATCTGGGCTGGAGGATAGCGCGCCGCTCATATACATCCTTTCAAAAAGATTATCTCATAGACCCTGGCAACGGTAAAGCAGTAATCACGAAGTATAATCATGAAAACCACAAACGACGGAGAAAAAGATCATGCCTTTCACCCTGCTGGTTTCCACCGAAGAGTTAGCTTCTCATTTAGACGACCCTGATTGGTTGATTGTAGATAGCCGTTTCGTGCTGTCTCGACCCGATGAAAAACAAGAACATTATCAACGGGCGCACATTCCAGGGGCGATCTATGCCCATCTGGATCGCGATCTTTCTGCGCCGGTGATCCCCGGTCGAACCGGCCGCCACCCATTGCCTACACCAGAAGAAGCCGCACGCCGCTTTGGACAAATGGGTATTCGACCTGGTATGCAGGTTGTCGCTTACGACGACCAGGGTGGATCGCTGGCTGCGGTGCGCGTCTGGTGGATGCTTCGCTGGCTGGGACACGACGCGGTAGCGGTGCTGGACGGCGGCTGGCAAAAATGGTTGGAAGAAGATCGCCCCGTGCGAGGCGGAATCGAAACGCGCCCCCCGACGACTTTCCCCGCCCAACCGCGGGAGGGCGGCTACGCCCTCATAGACGAAGTGGATCGCCTGCGCCTCGACCCCGCTTACCGCTTATTCGATGTGCGCGCCCCTGAGCGCTACCGCGGCGAAGTAGAACCGATTGATCCCGTAGCTGGTCATATCCCCGGCGCGCGCAACGCCCCTTACACCGATAACCTATCTCCTCAGGGCACCTTCCGCTCGCCAGAGGAGTTGCGGAAACATTATCAGGCGCTGCTTGGCGAGATCCCGGCCGAGCGCGTGGTCTTTTATTGCGGTTCTGGCGTCACTTCAATCCACAGCCTGCTGGCGATGGAGCTGGCCGGCCTGAAAGGCGCTCGATTTTACCCGGGGTCGTGGAGCGAGTGGATCGCCGACCGCAGCCGGCCAGTGGCAACCGGCGACGAGCCATGAACCCCTAAAACGCCCACAAGTCGTATCGCCTATTGGCGGAAAAAATCATACGCTGGCGGCACGCCGGCGATCGTATCCAGTGTCAGCGCGCCGTCGTCTAAATCCAGCATCACAAGATCAAACGCCTGCGCGCGTTGGAGAGTGTACAGCAGGCGTTGGTCATCAATCCAGCGCAGATTGATCAGACCATAATGCAGCTCCCCTAAAGGACGCGGCGCACTATCCAGGCTTCCCAGGAACATTTCCTGTTCTTCACCCAGGATATAGATGAACCGCCGCCCATCCGGCGACCATCCGGCGAAATGCAACATCGGCCCGCGCACGTAGTTCCAATCGCCGTTGCCATCGTATGCAGTCAAATGTAGCTCGCGCAAGGGTACGCCATCCTGCATGGATTCGCGAATCAACGCCACGCGCTGCAAGTCGGGCGAGTAAGAGAGCGGCTCATCCATGAAAGGCACGCTGAGAACACTACCCTCCTGAACAGCCTGCCCACCGTCCAGCGGCAGTTTCCACAATGTAGTGGGCTGCGCTGGCTGCGCCAACGGATCCGCCGGCGGCACAGCGAGGCGCAGAAAATCCCCGTCTGGCGACCAGACCGGCCGGGCGTAGTAACGATATTCGCTATAAGTAATCACCGGGGGATAGTTCATGATCAACCGATAATCGCCACCGTTCGAATTCGCCAGGATGATCTTATCCGGCTGAGAGATGACCACCTGCTGCCCATCCGGTGAAAAGACGAACTCGCCGCCCCAGCCGGATAAGAATAAGTTGGTGATCTGGCTGCTGTCTGCATCCACCAGATGCAGATCGTTCAGCGGGCTTACCCCCGGTCCTTGAAAGGTTTGATAAGTGGTGAACGCCAGGCGATGACTCTTGCCAACCCAGGCAAAGTTAGGGGAGGGGTTGACAGCCGTCGCATTCGGATCGCGCACTCCGCCGCCGATGGCGTCTAAATCGGCGATGCTCACCAGGCGTCGTTCGTCCGAACCGTCAATATTCACCGCCCACAACTCGATATGAAAGCTATCCGCAGGGCGCAAAAATGCCACAATCTGACCATCTGGCGACAAACGCGGAAAATATACTTCTCCACGTTGAGTCAGTTGAAGCAGCTCGCCCGCCCGCCAGCGCCACAGATTGCCGTCGCGCGTGTAAACTATGGTCAAATCCTCCGTCTGTGGTAAAGGCTTCTGAGCCGCAGGCGGCGACTGGGTCATCATTGGCGGAGTGGTAGATGTGTGAGCAGCCCCGATAGCCGGGGATGTTGGCTGCGTTACATGGGTTGGCGTCGCCCCAGGGCGGGAGAGATTGCACGCCAAACCGACGATCAACAAAGACAGGGCAACCAGAATCGATCTTTTCATCCTTCACAAATCTATATAGCGCGAATTATCCAATTCTTTGCGCAACGCCTCACCCTCCGAAAGCGGCGCGGTCATGACGGACTGCGCACCCTCCAATTCGGCTTGTTCCGCAGCGCGCAACTTCTCCAGAGGGACGGCGGCGACGATCGCCCACTTGCCGCAAAACGGGCATCGCTCTAACTTTCCAATCAACAAGTTCAGAGAAAAGAAATGGCGCGGAAAAGGTCGTCCACAGCGAACGCAGATCGCCCCGCCAGCTACGCCGTAGTTGCGCGGCGCGCCCAGGGGAAGTTGTTTTAGCTTCCCGCTCCCCCAAAATGCAAGCAGAGATGAAAATATGATGGCAGCAAAAGCCACACCCAACAACGGCAAAACAATGCGCGCCCCCGCTTGAAATCCTTCCTCTGCTGTGACGAATTTAACCCGCAGCTCATTGGAACGCACTTCACGCCCGGCTGAGGTCAAACCTATGGCAGAGATCGTGTGCACACCCAGCGGGTAGTTATCGGTGTTGAAACGCAGCTCAAAAGGCGGCTGCGCAACCTCGCCCATCGCCTCTTCATCTAGATAAAAAGTGACCTTGACCAGATCCTCTGGCCCAGCAACGTAGATAGTAAAGAGGCCTTGAATATCGCCCGCGCCGGACGAATATCCGAATGTGCGCGATAAACGCAGTTTCAATTCTGCGTCATCTTGAGCAAAAGCCGGCGCGGCAAATGCAAAACTCAGCGCGCAGAAAAGCAGTAAAAGGCTCGTTCGCATGGCAAACTCCGAATGATATCGAAAAACAGACGTATCCTGCCCGACGCAGGTTCCCGTCTCTGATAAATAGGGCAAGCGATATCTCGATGAATATTTATTTCCAACGCGTCAGGATCGTTTCACGTTGAAAAACTTGGGTCGAAAGAAAGATCAAAATCGCATCAATCAACAACAGGAAAAGCGCCCCGGCTAAGACCAATTCACGGTTGATCACGAAAAATCCGGCAAACTGACCGAAGAAAATCGCCAGCAGGGGAACCACCAACAAGGCGGTCAATTGCTCAGCCGCGCGCGGGTCGGTCACGCGTGAAGAAATCATGACGCTCACGTTCACCGAAACCAGAGAGAGCAACGGACCAACCAGGAAGACAGCAATCAGCCAACGGGGGTCCATCATTGCCGCAAAAACCGTTGGATTGGGGATGAGGAGCCACGACCCGAGGCTAAAGATGCCAAATGAAAGGTAGGTAGCGGCAATAGCCGGCAGCAAGGCTGCCAGGCTCTTGCCGGCCAGAAGCTCAAAGGTTGTGATTGGAGTAGCCAGCAACGGTTCCAACGTCCGACTGGTCTTTTCGCCAATGATCGAATACGCCGAGATAGTCGAGGGGATCGCTAGGGGCAGTATCATGAACATCAGCATAAATTGGCTGACCATGTAAACCTGAAAGCATTCCCCGCTGCTTAACTCCGCCGAACAGAAGGTTTCCACCTGAGCAGGCATCTCGCCGTATTGTTCGCTTGTCATACTACCTCGGCTGGCGAAAATAATCGCCAGGGGAATGGCAGCCATCAGCAATGGCAAGAAAATCACCGAGAATAACACCATGCGATTTCTGAACACTTCCGCCCACTCTTTAAGGACGATCGTTTGCACTTTTTTCATTTTTTCTTCTCCACGCCATTTTTAAGGACAAATGCGGCGCCGTCCGCCGGCACACTATCGTTGCGCACCAGCCGTAGATACACCTCCTCCAAGGAGTAACGCAGCTCGCCCACAAACTGGATCTCTGCGCCATCCATCACCAACTGACGCACAATCTCTGGGTTGCGACTCTCAGGGTCATCCAGGGTGACCAGCAAGCGCCCATCCACCAGACGGGCTTCGGAGACAAATGGCAGCCCCGCAATTTTGGCAACCATGATTTCGTCAGGGTTGCGAAGATGAAAAACCACTTTGCGCCCAAACATCCGTTGGCGCAATCGTTCCGGCGTATCCACAACCAACAGGCGGGTTTTAAAAACTGCAATTCGGTCGCATAACCGATCGGCCTCATCCAGGTTGTGCGTGCAAAGAAAGATCGTCCGACCCTCGCGGCGCAACTCGGCGATAAAGTCCCGCACCAGGCGCGCCGACTCCGGATCCAGCCCTGCTGTAGGCTCATCCAGGAATAGAACCTTTGGTTCATGCAACAACGCCCGGGCAATGGCCAGTTTTTGTTTCATCCCCTTTGAGAAGGTGGCAGTCGGCTCGAAGCGTCGCTCCCACAGACCCAACATACGCAAATATTTCTCCACCTGACCTGCCGGGTCGCGCACCTCATACAGGTTGGCAAAAATGCGCAAGTTATATTCAGCGCTCAAGTTATCATAGAGACCAGGCGTCTCGGTCAGCACGCCCACCGAACGACGGATTTGATCGTCCTGTTTGCCGACTTCAAACCCGTTCACGATTGCCCTGCCTTGCGTTGGGGAGATCAGGCTGGCGAGCATACGCACCGTGGTCGTCTTGCCCGCCCCATTTGGCCCTAAAAAGCCAAACACCTCTCCCTGTTCAACAGTCAGGGTTAGCCGCTCAACCGCTAGCGTTGAGCCAAATTGTTTGGTCAAATTTTCTGTTTGGATCATTTATGAATTATCACTCCACACGATTTCGCTGAGATAGTATACCCCTTTTCAAAAGCAGTCTAATTCCCTTCCTCCAGATTAACATCCGGTGATGATTATCAAAAAATGCAGTTAAGATTGCGGTATTCTGAGAGCAGGCTAATTTTTTACCTACATCAAACTGGTAGAATGCCCCTCATGATGATGGTAGAACCACCCCAAGATTACGCTCCCGATTTGAATTGGCTGCTGCAAAGCAATCAAACCCCTCCCGAAGTCATCCTCGAAGTACTGGTGCACGAATTTTACCCACAGATCTATTTCTTGGCGTTTTCTTTACTGGATGACCGCTCAGCGGCTTTCAACACTGCTAATGAGATCTTCGCCCGCGCCATCCTTGAGCGGCACGCTTACCGCACCCACACCGAAGCAAGCGCCTGGCTGTTGCGCCTGGCATTGAAGACCTGCGAATCTTCATATAAACGCCTGAGTCTGCGACGCGCGGCCAAAGCCATCTTGCCTCATCGCCGCTCGTCTAAAGACCTGGGATATTCCAAGCCGGAAACGCAACTAGACGCCGAGATCTGGCTGGCGGTTGATTCTCTGGATGAGGTCGCCCGCCAGGTTGCGCTGCTGCATTACCTGCATGGCTGGCCTGTGAAGAGCCTGTCTGAGTTGCTTCAATTGCAGCCCGAAGACATTCAGGCAGCGTTGGAACGGACGCGGGATCAGGCGCATCATGCATGGCCCGATCCGCAAACCGCGGACGGTTTGGATGAACTGATTCGCGCCTCGTTGAGCAGGAGATGGGCAAAGCTCGATTTCACTTCTGAGCAGCTCAATGAACGCGCCGCGCGCATCGGCCGGCGCGCTTTGCGCAAAGGGCGAGTGCAACGGCGGGGAGTTTCGATCATGGAAATTGTCATGATCTTGTTTATCATCTTGTTCGCCGCCGGCATCATTTGGGGAGCAAACGTTTTCCTGCCCGAGCAAACACCCCTTCCATTGGGTTCGGGGCAGAAAATCTCCACACCCAACGCGCCCGCTGAGCGAGGATCATCCGCATCGCTTTCCACCGAGGGCACGCCGTCAGCCGTTCAAACCGCGTCGCCGCCTGCAAATAAGCTGCTCAATGAACCTTATGTGATCGTCCAAAACGGCGATTCATTCGAATCATTGGCTGCTGAATTAGGAGTATCGCCGGACAGATTGCGCTCCATCAACCGTTTTTCAGCAGAGATGCGCCTTTGGCCAGGGATGCACCTGCTGAACCCCAACTGGTTCCCGCCAGTCACGCCCTATCCCGCCACGCCGGTCTCCCCAATGCGTCTGGATCAGCGATTGACCCTGGATCAGGCGATCCGGCAGCCACCCCCTTATGAAAACATCTGGTTCGACGCGCTGGTCATTGATTATGGGCCTGTCAGCTACGTGGGTCCGCCGAAGATCCAACGCGCCCAGATCTGGAAAAGTACTGATGTCTCTTTGATGTTAGCCGGTCGAGCTAACCGCTTACCCGAAGAAGTGTATCTGAATCGCGGCGATGCAGTATATCTGGCGCTGCCGGTCTCGGAGCGCTTCTGGTTTTCGCGTTGGTATGAGACATCCTTCCACACCAGCCCGGCGCGTGAAAAGCTGGCCGAGCTGGAAAACGCCCTGCTGGCGCCAGGCAAGCTGGCATCCAGCGCGATGTTGCGCGCCAGTGGATATGAGGAGCAAGCCGGCGTGCAAGCCCTGGTTATTGACGAAATGAACGCCAGCGGGCAGCGCCTCAGCCGTATTTGGATGGATGAGCGCACCGGTTTCTTTCTGCGCAAGGTAATTTATGGCAGTTCGGAACCAGAGCTACCGTTGTTGGAATTTTATGTCCGTCGGGTGGCATACAATGTGGATTTTCCTCAGGAATTGATGGACACCCGCTTACCCTGGCGCGGCGGATACGCGCAGGATGCCAACGGGACTCCGGAAACACTCCCACCGCCCATTCAGGTTCAATCAGTCCGCTCACGGTTGCCGCGCGTGGAGCCGCCAACAGGTTTTGATCCTGCCGGCAAGCGCCTGACTTTTCAATTTCCGCTTGTTTATGATGTTGGGTTTCAGCAAACGCTGATCGAGTTATTTGCTGAGGGGTATTTTCTAGGTTGGGCGGTGATGGGCAATCCCTGGCAAATGATCTGCGATCGCTCCGCCGATGGAAAGTGGTTAGCTTTTGCTAATCTTGCGCCGTCCGACCGCGACCCTGGAACCCGTCTGTATTGGTTTGATCTACAAGCTCCCGATCAGCGCCGTTATCTCGTGGAAATTCCATCTGGCGTATCGCAAATCG
>DYGV01000174.1:3498-8094 GCA_020724505.1 Anaerolinea thermophila | reverse complement strand
GCCGGTTGCGCCGCCAGGGGATTGGCTTCGGATTGGTATTGGCTGCCACAGAGTGGGCGGTCGGCATGGAGTGCTATTCTTTGGTATTAGAGATGCAGCCCAAGAATGATCCTGCTATTCAATTTGCGTTGAAGCTGGGTTTCGAATTTTGCGGGTACAATGATCCATATTACGCCAATCGGGATATTGGGCTTTTCTTCTGCAAACCGTTGTAAACCCGTGGTGTAGCTTATTGAAAGATGACGGCGCTTATCAGTAACTTTTTACAAATTTTGAATGGTTTTCTCTCTGCTGGGATCGCCATTACGGCGTTCTCTCTGCTGCTCTACGCGCTTTCGTTTAACCTGCGCGACCGGGTGGCGCGTACCCTGGCGATCATCCTGGTCTGTGTGGTGATCGTCTTCGTCGGCAAGACGCTGAGCAGCATTGCGCAAAATTCCCTGCAATTGGAATTTTGGTTGCGTCTGCAATGGGTGGGCATTATTTTCCTGCCAGCCGCCTATATGCAATTTTCAGACGCGCTGCTCGCCACCACAGGCCGCCCCTCTCGCGGCCGCCGTCGGCTGGCGGTGCGTCTCATGTATTTGGTTTCGTTGGGGTTTCTACTGGTTTTGCCCACCCGTCTCTTGGTCGGGCCTCTGGTCGCCGACGCTATTCCCGCGCCTCACCTGCAAAGAACCTGGCTGACCTGGGTCTTCGCAGCTTACTACGTCGCCGCCATGCTCATTTCTTGGATCAATTTCGTGCGCGCCTTTCAACGCACGGTGACCCGCACTAGCCGACGGCGGATGACCTATCTGCTCGTGGGCGCTCTGGCGCCGGCGTTGGGTTCGTACCCCTATCTGCTGTTTGGCTCTTCGCTGACGGCTGAACTCCCTCTTGTCTTCTGGCTGGCTGTCACCCTGAGCAATCTGCTCACATCCGTGTTTCTGGTGGTGATGGCTTATTCTGTGGCGTTCTTTGGCGTCCCCTGGCCGGATCGTGTGGTGAAACGCCGCTTGTTCAAATGGCTCATGCGCGGACCGGTGACTGCATCCACTGTGCTGGTCATTACAACGATTTTTCGACGCTTCAGTAATTGGCTGGGGGTGGACGCTCAAACCGTCGTACCGGTCATTATGGCTGGTTCGATCTTGATTCTGGAACATTTAATCACCTTGGCGGCGCCAATATGGGAACGCAAGTTGTTTTATGGGCGAGACCGGGCAGACATGGACTTGATTCAGACCCTGGATGAGCGCATTCTGACGCTGGGCGATCTGCAGCAATTTCTGGAGGCAATCCTGGCAGCAGTGTGCGACCGGTTACAGGTCTCCCAGGCGTTCGTAGCCGTATTTGGCGCGCAGGGCGGCATTGAGCTTTTTGTGACGATAGGAGGTGATTATCCGCTGGAGGGCGATGAGTTGGCGAAGGATCTGTTACAGGCTGCGGCGCGAGGCAAACTTGCCACGCAAGATGATCTGGCGGAGCAAGATGGCAACGCAGCGCAAGAATTTATCCAGAACAAGATCCTTGCCTGGGGGGATCATTGGCTGACGCCGCTCTACGCTCGAAATGGAAGCGAGGGAAGACATCTGTTAGGCTTGCTGGGTATCCTTCGTGTTGGAGGGCAGGAGCTGGATTCTGAGCAGCAAGAAGCGTTGGAGGTACTTGCCGAGCGCGCGTCGTTGGCGATCAACGATCGCTATCGCCAGGAATTGGCCTTCAGCTCATTGGAGGCACTGACGCCGCAAATGGACATGATCCAACGTCTGCGCGCTGCTGCACGTTACGACGGCGCGCAAATCTTAAGCGCTCCAGAACTCTCGCTTGAAGCCGCCAATCTGTCACCTTGGGTCAAAGATGCTTTAACGCATTATTGGGGTGGGCCAAAGCTTACGCAAAACCCACTGCTCGGTTTGCATATCGTACAACAGACGGCGCAAGAACAAAAAGAAAGCGCCGCCAATGCGCTGCGGGCAATCCTGCGAAGGGCTATTGAAAACGTCCGACCCGAAGGAGACCGACGCTTTACAGCGGAATGGATTTTATATAATATATTGGAAATGAAATTTATGGAGGGCCGCAAAGTTCGAGAGATTGCTATGCGACTGGCTATGTCGGAGGCCGACCTGTATCGCAAGCAACGGGTCGCCATCGAAGCCGTGGCGAATGCAATTCTCGAGATGGAGCAACAGGCGCGGAAGGGAAAAGCGGCTACCGTGAACCAGCGCGCAACCGCAAAGTCCCTTTCGAACAGTCTGACGCCTGGGAATTCTTTACCTAAGGACATTCACCTGGGGAGGTAGGTTTTAATGGTGACGAAACGTCGCTATAATTCAAACGGGGAGGCAAGCGAACCGCCTCCGCCGATGGACGAATCCTGGTGGGAAGCCGTGATGGCTGAAGACGAAGCGCTGAGTTCGGCGCGTCCATATCGTGCGACGCGCCGCGCTGCGCCGGATAACCCATACGAATTATCTTCCAATGGAGGCCATGAATCAGATAGCCTAGATTGGAAACGGGCATTCGAGCTATTTGAGCAAGATCAAGTCGTCCAAATGACGGTCACCGGATGTAACCGCGGTGGGCTGTTGGTGAGCGGAGATCGGCTGCATGGTTTTGTTCCCATATCGCATCTGGTGGAAGCCCCGTGCCCGGAGACAGATCCGGAAGTTTGGTTGCAAAAGCACATTGACCGACAAATCAATTTGAAAATAATCGAATGCGATCAGGAAAGAGGGCGCGTGGTTTTTTCCGAACGCGCGGCTCAGGCGCGCCCGGGAAGCCGTAAATATTTATTGAATACGCTGCGCCCGGGAAGTTGTGTTACCGGCGTGGTGACTAACATCACCGAGTTCGGGGTATTCGTGGATCTGGGTGGGATCGAAGGGCTGGTTCATGTCTCTGAAATCTCCTGGGGCCGCGTCCACCATCCAGCGGATGTTGTCAAGTTGGGTCAGGAAGTCAATGTACATGTAATCAAGGTCGAACCCGAACGGGCGCGGGTGGCGCTCAGCCTGAAGCGCCTGCACCCCAACCCCTGGGAAACGGCAGAAGAACGTTATCTTCCCGGCCAGGTGACCGAAGCCGTGATCACCAGCATTGTACCGTTTGGCGCCTTTGCACGACTTGAGGAAGGGCTGGATGGGTTGATCCACATCTCGGAATTCAGCGCCTTGAACGGTTCTTATGACCCAGAAAAAATGTTGCGGGAAGGGCAACGCGTCCAGGTGCGCATCTTGCATGTGGATGCCTCGCGGCAAAGACTGGGTCTGAGCCTCAAGGTAACCGAAACGCAAACATCGTAAATAAGACAGGAAAAATTGGCTCGATTTCAATAACGATGAAAGGGCTTTGGCAGATCGCCTTTGGCGTGGCATGTGGGATGCTGGCCGCAGGTTTGATCTTGCTGGTCGCCCAGCAACCACGCGGCCAGGCTATTCCATTGTTACCCCCGCCCACGCCGGCGCCGTTGATGGTGCATGTGGCTGGGGCGGTAGTTTCCCCTGGCGTTTACCGCCTGCCGCCCGACAGCCGCGTTCAGCAGGCAATTGACGCCGCGGGCGGGTCAACGGCGAACGCTGACCTGCAGACGATTAACCTAGCTGCGCCTGTATCGGATGGTAGCTACCTTTGGGTGCCGTCGCAAATCATCGCCACGAAGGCTATCACCATTGCCGTCAGAGAGCGCACGCCCACCGCGGCGCTTACCTCTTCGGATGGTTTGCAACGGGTGAACATCAACACCGCCTCACAAGAAGAATTAGAATCGCTGCCGGGAATTGGGCCAGCGCTCGCCAAACAAATCATCGCTTATCGAACCGTGAATGGGCCTTTCAAAAGCATCGAAGACATCCTGGACGTGCCGGGGATTGGGCCAAAGACCTTTGAAAAAATTAAAGATTTAATCACCGTCTGACCCGCCATACAACGCTGCTTGCGCTGCAACTTTACGGGCTGGATTACGTATATGTTATAAGTCTATCACACGAGATCAGAAGGAGTTCACAATGAATGAACCAAAGCGTCTTTATCGTTCGCGCAGCGAGCGTATGATTGGCGGAGTTTGTGGCGGGATTGGTAAATATCTGAAGATTGATTCAACCGTCATCCGTCTGCTGTTCTTGTTGCTCGCATTTCTCAGCGGCGTGCCGGCGATTATCGCCTATATCATCTTGCTCTTCGTCGTTCCCGAGGAGCCTCTATCTGTCGAGCCGCCCAAGCAGGAGTAGATCAGAATCAATTGTCCCTCCATTCCAGCGCAGAAGAAGGGATTTCAGAGGAACAAGTGGTTATGAACGTCCCGCAGGTTGATCAGAAACCTGCGGGACGTTATGCACCGACGAGATAAACCAATTTTGGTGAAATTAATCAGCTCAGGCTGTGACCGCCGAGCGCTTGCGGTACGCCTTGATCCAGCGCATGGCGTACTCGTCATGCCCCATCAACAGATCGCATGCCAGAATCGTGGTTTGAATTTCCGGTACGGTAGGATCCGTGATGGCGGTGGTCAACCCGCGAGCGATAGCTAGCGCCAGATAGGCGATATTGATGATCTTTCGATCGGGCAATCCAAACGAAACGTTGCTGGCACCCAGGTTTAGATTGACGCCC
>DYGV01000174.1:0-3488 GCA_020724505.1 Anaerolinea thermophila | reverse complement strand
ATTCCGCCGGAAGACATTATTATTGGCTGTTTGGCGCTGACGGTTGGCGCCAAACAGTCAATAATAATGTCTTCCGGCGGAATGCCAAAATCGCCAGCGCGCTGCACCAGTTTGCGGGCCACTGCCAAGCGCGCCTCCGGTGTGGCCGGCACGCCGTTTTCATCGGTGATCACGCCAATGACGGCTGCGCCGTATTGCTTGGCCAGCGGGAAAACCCGTTCCATCATGCTTTCTTCGGCAGTGGTGGAGTTGATCAATGCCTTGCCGGGATACACTTCCAGCGCAGCTTTGAGCGCATCCGGATTGGCGGTATCAATGCACAGCGGAACTTGCGCGACTTCCAGGATCGCCTGCACTGCGCCGCGCAGCAAAGCTGGCTCATCCGCGCCTGGGATGCCGGCGTTGACATCCAGGATATGGGCGCCGGCTTCGACCTGTTTTCGAGCATCTTCCTGGACGACGGAGAAATCGCCCTGAGCCATGGTCTCGGCCAGTTTCTTGCGGCGCGTGGGGTTGATGCGCTCGCCGATGATGGTAAAGGGCTTGTTGGGGCTGATGATGACCTGATGATCTTTTAGTGAAATGCGCGTTTCCATGTTTTTAACCCTCAAGATAGCAATTGGCGCGCGGTGCGCACCGCGCTGGATGCATCTGGCGCGTAGGCGTCGGCGCCAATCTGGCGCGCGTAGGCATCGGTCACCGGAGCGCCTCCGATCATCACTTTCACCCGCTCGCGCAAACCGGCGGTCTGCAGCGCCTGAAGCGTGTTTTGCATATTAATCATGGTGGTGGTAAGCAGCGCAGACATGCCGATAATTTGGGCGCCTTCCTGGGCGGCTTTGACGAACTTCTGCGGGTCCACATCCGCGCCCAAGTCTTGCACCTCAAACCCAGCGCCCTCCAGCATCATTGCCACCAGGTTTTTGCCGATGTCGTGCAAATCGCCCTTCACTGTGCCGATTGCCACTTTCCCGGCGGCTTTTACGCCGCTTTCCACCAGAAATGGCTTCAACAATACTAGGCCTGATTGCATGGCGCGGGCGGCAATCAGCATTTCGGGGACGAAGAATTCGCCCTCCTCAAAACGCTTGCCCACCTCTTCCATGGCTGCGATCAGCGCCTGCTGCAGGATGACATCTGCCGCCGTCCCTTTTTCCAACGCCTCTTTGACGCCGGTTTGCACTTGTGCAGCATCTCCATCAATCACGCTTTGAAAGATATCTCTCAGCTCCATATTTTCCTCTTTTTCTCATGATTTTGGGTTGTGATGAGCCGAATGGTGTTTCGTTTCAATCTAATCATGAACGTCCCGCAGGTTTCTGATCGAGATGCGATCCAAAATAGTCTGCTTGGGGTATTGTATCATTCACCAGAGAAGGCGCGCCAGATCAAATATTAGAGGGCTGCGAGCGCAATCACCCTACCTACCGTTGGGAAACCCTGATAGACTATAGCACGTTCCGCAGAACTATACCGCGGCTTCTATCGCCGCGCAAGAATTGAATGAGGTGAATTATGGATTTTGCTGAACGCGTTGTCAAACTTGCCCCGGAGGGCGCTTATTACATGCTGGGACGCGCGCAGGCGCTGGAAGCCGCAGGATGTCGCATCATCCACCTGGAAATCGGTCAGCCGGATGTGCCGACTTTTCAGAACATCGCTCAGGCTGGCATGGATGCCATCGCGGAAGGGTACACCCGATATACCCCTTCTGCCGGCATCCCGGCGCTGCGCAAAGCCATTGCTGAAGACGCCGGCAGACGACGGGGCATTTCAATTGATCCGGAGCAGGTAGTGATTGGTCCAGGAGCAAAACCGGCGCTGTTTTTTCCCACGTTGGCACTGGTGCGCCCCGGCGATGAAGTCATCTATCCCGACCCGGGATTCCCAACCTACGCAGCGATGATCGAAGTCGCTGGCGGCATACCTGTTCCCGTGCCTCTGCGAGAAGAACAAAATTTTTCCTTCGATCTGGATGCATTCGACCGCCTGGTGAGCGAGCGCACGCGGATGATCGTGCTGAACTCGCCCAGCAACCCCACTGGCGGCGTGATGCCGCTTTCTGCCCTGGAACATATCGCTGAAGTCGCCTGCCAACGAGATATTTGGGTGCTTTCAGATGAGATCTACGCGCGGTTGGTATATGAGTCGCCTGCGCCCAGCATCGCTGCTCTGCCCGGCATGGCTGAGCGCACCATCATTTGCGATGGTTTCTCTAAGACTTACGCCATGACCGGTTGGCGGCTGGGTTATGGCATTATGCCCAAACCCCTTGCCGAACGCGTGGAGCTGTTGTTGACTCATTCCGTGGGCTGTACGGCGAGCTTCACCCAAATTGCCGGCCTGGAGGCGATTAATGGTCCGCAGGAGCAGGTTGAGGCGGTGGTCGCCGAATACCGTCGCCGGCGGGACGCGCTGGTTGCCGGCTTGAATGCCATCCCCGGCGTCCGCTGCCGAACGCCGCAGGGTGCGTTATACGCCTTTCCCAATGTGTCTGCTTTTGGTCGCCCATCCGATTGGCTGGCCGAGTATCTGCTCGAAGAAGCCGGCGTGGCGCTTCTGCCGGGCGTGTCTTTTGGCAAGAATGGAGAAGGCTACTTGCGCTTGTGTTTCGCCAATTCGTTAGAAAACATCTTACAAGCTCTGGAGCAAATGAAAGAGGCTTTGAGCAAATTGTAGGAACTTGTCAGGAATGCTCAGCGACTTCGTCATCGTTCTGAGCATTCGGGCAATGTCGTTGAAGCGCTGCCCTCGCGCTGGAAACAAGCTTTTCGGCGCTGCGATAATTCGCAAAATCTCACGGGCGCACGTGATAATTGCCCAGCGCTACCCATTTGTAGGTGGTCAGTTCGCACAAACCCATGGGACCGCGGGCGTGTAGCCGCTGCGTCGAGACGGCCACTTCCGCGCCCAGTCCGAATTGCCCGCCGTCGGTAAAGCGTGTGCTGGCGTTCACATAAACTGCCGCCGAGTCGACTTCTGCCAGGAACCGCCGGGCGTTCGCTTCATCGCCGGTCAGGATGCCATCCGAGTGAGCTGTGCTGTGCGCTTCGATGTGCTGCAACGCTTCATCCAGACTGTCCACGACTTTTAATCCCAAGACCAGGGATAACCACTCGGTATCGAAATCCTGCGGTCCCGCCGGCAAGACCGAAGCCGGTAACTCGACATTCGACCCGCCGGATTGCAAATAGGGCAACACCGAAGAATCGGCGCGAAAGCTCACTCCGGATTTTTCTAATTCGGCGACCAAACGGGGCAAGAACTCCTTTGCCGCCTGGCGATGCACCAGGACGGTATCCAGCGCGTTGCACACCGTTGGGCGCTGCGTCTTGGCGTTATGGATCACCTTGAGCGACTCATCAAGGTTGGCGCTTTCATCCACAAACAGATGGCAGATGCCAATGCCACCCGTGATCACCGGGATGCGGCTCTTCTCGCGGCAAAAGCGATGCAAAGCTTCGCCGCCGCGCGGGATGAGCATGTCC
>DYGV01000173.1 GCA_020724505.1 Anaerolinea thermophila | reverse complement strand
GGCAAAAGCCGCTTTTCTATCTTGCCCTCCTCTAGCAATCGGTCCAAGGCACTTCGTAGCCAGTAATCCGTAACGATCAGATCCCGCGCGCGCAGTTGGAGTTGCAGATCACGAATGGACAGGCCTACGATATCGCTGGCTATTTTCTGCAACACATCTAGAATGGCTTCGGTAATCTTTTGCTGTTCTAGTTTGTCCGTTGTTCTTTGTGCCATTTCTCAACAGCCTCCCGTAAATCGGGGGTTTCGGCAACATGGGTGGTAAAGGTTCTCTCGCGTATTTTAACGATGACGGCGTGACGCATGATGTCCATACCGGAGGTGAATACCGCCGTGCCGCGGGCCATCCTCGGAATACGTTTTATCGTCTCCTCCGGCAGATCGCCGATTTGTCCTGCAACCACCCGTAAATCTTCAGGGTCCAAAGCGAAGAGCATGCGTGTGTTGCAGGTGAGCAGAATCTGGCGATCCATCGAAGAAGGACTTTGACTCAACAATACAACCCCTACCGAGTCATGCCGAGCCGTACGGATCATCTCGCGAAGAACCAAGGTCGAAGGTGGAAGGTCGCTTCCGCCGGGCAGGAACAAGTGCGCCTCATCAATAACCAAAACAAACGGCGGTATGTGATTACGCCGTCGTAATCGCTGTAGGATACGTGCCGCCGCGCCCACGACAAGATTACGTTGCCACTGACCCAAATGTCCAACGTAGATATTGATAAGCGTGGACTTCTCTAAGAGTTCTGTCCACGTAACAGGTTGGTCTGTTAGGAGAGAACTGCGGTTGAAAGCTGCTTGAACGCGTCTAACCGCATTGGTAGTTGCTCTGGAATTGATGGATTGGCCGATGTCCTCAACAAGAGAGGTCAGCTGGCTAAAAGGAATGTTTAATTTCTCACCCTTCTCAAGTTTGTCAAGAGCCTCATCAAAGATATTACCATAGGCAGATGCGATTAATTCTCGTTGATCGGATGTGAGATTGGGAATAAAAGCCAGAAACTCTTCAAGGCCTACTATTGAATAGGGGATTTTGAAATCATCGGTCCCGGCAACGATATGCCTTCCATTGAGTTCGCGTGCGGTTTGTTCGGCATCCCCCAAAACATCAAACGAGAGCATAGGGATTTGTTTTTCGTAGAGTTCCTCCATCAACACACCGACAGCATAACTTTTTCCGACCCCCGTTTTCCCCAGTACGGCAATATGACGAGCAATCGCACTATTCGGCAAAAAGAACGGTATGCTGTGACCGCCTGATTCGATTCTCCCCAGATAAAGTCCTGAAGCGCTATTGGGTTTATCTAGTTCTCTCTCATCTTCAGGAATGTTGAGAAGCTTCGGGATAATCGTAGCGGGCAATTCGTACACAGGTTGACCAGTATGAGGAAGCTGGGTCGGTTCGGTAACTTCGAAGGAGCCACCATCCCGAATACTGATTTCTCCAAGAAGCTCGATCTCCATTACTCTCACAAGATCAGGGGACAGCTCTGATGAACGAATGTCGGTACGTCGCATGCCATAGGCGTCATCCTTTTGCATGCCACCGGGTCTAGCCCGCAAGTTTAGCTCACTGCCGGCGATGATTCTACCGTAATGTGCTCTATTGTCATCGTCTTGTCGGAGGGCTATCACAAACGTATTGAGATTAGGACGTTGGCCCGCTCTGACGCGAAATGGAATCCGGTCAAATGTAGGGGTACCCCCTTCGGCTGAATATTCTGACGAAGATGTTTCTCCGATCAGGGTGTCGTCCGTCAGAGACAGCGCTGTTCTAATAGACATTAGATCACCTCCAAAGTTGTCTGTGCAACGTGATATCGGTGGGCAGTCCAATGTTTTAAGGATTGATGCGGCAGTCCGAGGAAAAGTCGAAGCTACTATAAATTCTGCGTAATAGTCTTTTTCATTCCGAATTTTGTCTTGGACAGAATCCTTATATCTCTCCAAACCATTCACTTTTGCAGAATTAACCTATACAATATAACTTTCCTGTGTTACAGAATTCGTTTTCTTTTGTTGTTAATATTGTAGTAATTTTCTTTCCATTGTCAACATCGTCGAGAGGAGGTTGTTTTATCTGTAATCCCCACCCCAAAAACCCCTCGACCCAGCGCGCGACGCCCTGCGCCTGAAACATTCTTCTTACCCCACCAAACAGACCCACATAAATTGGATCAAGCGTTCCATCCTTCCCCATAAAAAGCGCCACGCCGTCTTAGGCATGGCGCCCATCAGTTTGCGCCTCAATTACCCGCAAAGAGTGCAATACCTCTTTCTTGCAGCGCAACATGCGTCGCTTGAAATTTTCGCCCATCCCTATACAAAAATCGCATTTCATGCTAACATCGGCATTCGGCAATCCACACTGACGTGGCTGCTTTCCGCCCCGGCTGCGCCCACGGCGCTGTCTAGGGGCAATCCCGAGGAAAGGAGGCATCCCTTTATGCGCGAATATGAATTGATGTACATCGTCCACCCCGATTTGGACGAGAGCGCACTGAACGACGTCGTCCAGCGCGTCGCCGCCTGGATCACCGACAGCGGCGGCGAGGTGCTCAAGACCGAAATCTGGGGCAAGCGCCAGCTTGCTTACCCGATTCGCAAACAGGCGCAGGGGCAGTATGTGCTGATGCACTGCAAAATGGCCCCCAAGTTTGGCGTGACGTTGGAACGCAACCTGCGCTTTCAGGAACCCATTCTGCGCTTCCTGCTGTCGGTTAAGTAGTTCCATCCCGGCCTGGCGTTTCGCCGGCGCCGCAAGGAGTTGGAAATGACGCGAGGATTAAATAAAGTCCTGATCATCGGACGAGTTGGGCGAGATCCGGAGATGCGCTATACCCCCTCCGGGCGACCGGTGACCACCTTTAGCGTGGGCACCATCCGCACCTGGAGCACCGCCGACGGCGAAAAACGCACCGAAACCGAGTGGTTCAACGTCGTTGCGTGGAGCAACCTGGCGGAGATTTGCAAACAATACCTGACGAAGGATCGTTTGGTTTATGTCGAGGGGCGTTTGCAAACCCGCCATTGGGAAGACCCAGAAGGCAACAAGCACTCTGCAACGGAGATCGTCGCCAATGAGATGATTATGCTCGATGATCGACGCGAGAGCAGCGTCGCATCCGAATTTGACGAAGACGAAGAGGATCTCTTCACATAGATAGATTGACGATGAGTCTGGCTGGTGATCTTTGATCCATGCCAGAGAGGAGTTAGAAAGTGACCAATCAACCCCCTACAACCGAAGCGCAAGCTGGTGGACGGCGATTCTTCACCCGTCCGCGCGAATGCGTGTTCTGTACGGATAAAAACGCAGTAATTGACTACAAGCTGGTTGAAGTTTTACGCCGCTTTATCACCGATGATGGAAAAATCCGGCCGCGCCGACAGACAGGCACCTGCGCCAAACACCAGCGCGAGCTGGCGCGTGCGATCAAACGCTCTCGCCATATAGCGTTGCTTCCCTACACCGGCGAAGTTTTACGCTAACTTCATCGCTCAGGGGCATGGCGCAAACGCCAACGACAAGCGCGGCTCGCCGCATGCTCCTGGCGCAACCCAATTCCAACGAGGCATGATCGCATGGGAAACAATCCATCCAAGAAGCAGCCGATCCTGACTAAAAAACATCAGGACCGCATCACCCGCGAGCGGCGTCAGACGCGCATGATCGTCATCGGGACGATCGTGGTGGCCGCGCTGGTGTTGTTGACCATCGGCTACGGCATCCTGGATCAACAGGTGCTGAAATACCGCCGGCCGGTGGCTATCGTCAACGGAGAGCGAATTTCCGCCGAAAAATTCCGCGGCTTCACCAAATATTACCGTTCCAATCTAATCCGCAGCGCCCAACAGACGTACGAATTTGCCAGTCTGTTTGGCGGCGATCAAACCATGCTGCAAAATTTCCTCGGTCAGTTGCAGTCCATCTCTGCCCAGCTCAACCCCTTCAACGCCGGCGAGGCAGCTCTGAACGCATTGGTAGATAACACCCTGATGATCCAGGAAGCCAAGAAGATGGGCATCACCGTGACGGAGGAAGAAATCGAAGCGCGCATGCAAGAGGCGATGGGCTATTTCGCCAACGGCACACCCACGCCCACCAACACCCGCCCTCCGATCGCGACTTCCACGCTCTCGCCGCAGCAATTGGCCCTGTTGAAGCCCACCGACACCTCCACGCCGGAGGTCACCGCCACGGTGAGCGCCACTCTGGAGGCTGCCACGCCGACCATCGAGGCGACCGCAACGCCGGAATTGACCCCCACGCCAACCTCCGAAACCCCGCCGACACCCACGTTGACCCCGCTGCCCACCTTCACGCCCACTCCCTATACCTACGAGGGGTATCAGAGCGTCTATGCCACCACTGTCGCCGGTTATTTCCAGGAATACGAGATCCCCGAGGAAATCCTGCGATATGTGCTGGAGGTGGACATCTACCGCACCAAGCTGATGAAGCAAGTTATCGGCGAAGTGGCTTGCGAGGAGGAGCAGGTCTGGGCGCAGCACATTTTGGTCAGCGACCTCGGCATGGCGGAGGTGATCCGCGCCAAGCTGGATGCCGGTCAAGACTGGTATCAACTGGCGGCTGAATTTTCGCAGGATGAAAGCAACAAAGACCAGGGCGGCGACCTGGGTTGGTTCGGCAAAGGGCGGATGGTGCCCGAGTTCGAACAGGCTGCCTTCGCTCTGGGCATTGGCGAAGTGAGCGAACCGGTGAAGACGCAGTTCGGCTACCACCTCATCCGCGTGCTGGGGCATGAAAATCGCCCACTCACGCCGTCTGAATGCAATCAATTGGCTGACCAGAAATTTAGCGATTGGCTCAAGCAATTGCGCGAAAATTCAGATGTAGAATTGCTCTCCTACTGGGAAACAGTTGTCCCCTTGTTGCCCACTCTGCCGCCCGAAATCCAACAAGTTGTGCAGAATGCGGCGCAACAAAACGCCGCCCAACCCGGCGCGATCCCCACACCTTGAGAGTGAAAAACCTCCCGCAGCTTCAGAAGCTACGGGAGGTTTTTGTATCAGGTTTCCACGACCTGACTGACCTCATCCAACTTCAGGCTGAGCACCTGGCTGGCGGAATCGCGCCCCATGGTGACGCCGTAAATCACATCTGCTGCCTGCACCGTGTTGCGGTTATGAGTGATAATCACGAACTGGGTGGTCTGGCTCAATTCGCGTAGCAGTTCGCGAAAACGGCTAACGTTGGCTTCATCCAGCATGGCATCCACTTCATCCAGCACGCAAAACGGCGTCGGCGATACCTTGAGCAATGAAAATACCAAAGCCGTCGCCGTCAGGCTGCGCTCGCCGCCGGAAAGCAGCGCCAATCCCTGCTCGCGGCGACCCGGCAAACGCGCCTGGATTTCGATGCCCGTCGCCGTCAGGTCATCTGGTTCGGTCAAGATCAATCGCGCCGACCCTCCGCCAAACAGACGGATGAAGATTTGGCGGAATTCATCGGCCACCGAATCGAACGTGCGGCGAAACTCGCGCTCCATCAAATCGTCCAACTCGGCGATCACCTGACGGATATCCTGCTCGGCGTGCTGCAAATCGGCCACCTGATCGCTCAAGAACTGATAGCGTTGCTTCACTTCTTGATACTCGCTTTGCGCTTCGGGGTTAATCGCTCCCAGGCGGCGTAGCTGCGCCCGTTGACGCTTAATATTCTCTTCAATGTCTGGAGACAGCTTATGCACCGTGGGGAGTTGTTCGACCATGCCCGCCAGCGGCAGTGGGGTTGGGCCAGAAACCTGTCCTTCATATTCGAACGCCACCAAACCGAAATCTTCCTCGATGCGCCGCTGCAAGGATTGCAGCGCCTCTTGGCGGCGCGCCAGGGCAATGCGCGCTTGGGCATGATTGTGTTCAGCGAAGCTCAACATCTGGCGGGCGGCGGTTTCGGCGCGCTGCAGCTCGGCTTGCTCGGCCTCGAGTTGGCGCATCTCGCTTTCCGCCGGTTCGATTCTGGCGTGCAGCTCCTGGATGGCGGTTTCAAGTTGCTCGGCTTTGCGCGCCCATTCCGCGCGCTGCTGCTCCAAGTTGATCAGCGCAGCTTCCAGCTCCTGTTGGCGTTCTTGCAAAGCGGTTTGATTGCGGCGGACGCGCTCTAGATTTCCCAGGCGCTCTTGCCGACGCGCTTCCTCATTGGTCAAGGCGCTTTGCGCCACTGCAACACGGGTTGTCCAGTGGGCGATCTGCCTCTGTATCTCATCTAAAGAGAGCGTTTCCAGTTCAAGATTTGCCTCTCGCATGGAGCGGCGCGCTGTGCTCAATTGATCCTCTAACTGGCCGATTTCCTTTGTTAATCGCTCAGCTTCGGATTGACTGCGGTTGACATCGCTTTGCAAACGCTGATGTTGTTCTTTCGCCCATTGCGTTTGGCGCTCCGCGGCTTCCATAGCAAGGCGAGCCTGATCCGCGGCGCGCGCCGCCCGCTGCCATTCCCGGCGAGCTTCTTCCTGCGCCTGGTCGAGTAGCTTACCTTCGCGGCGCAGATGTTCTAGTTCTGCATCCAAAGACGCCAGGCGCTCGGTCGCGGCTGTCAACTCGCGTTCCAATCGCTGGCGATCGGCAGTCAATTCGCGTTGTTGACGCTTGCGCCCCAGCAGAGTCTGCTGTTTGCCATCTTCGCCTCCCCCACCCCCCGCGATAGGGCCGCTGGCATGAAACACCTCACCCGCCAGCGTGGCGGCGCGCACATCGCCGGGCTGATTCGCCAGGGCGCGCCGCGCTGCCGCGCGATCACGCACGATAATCACCCGCCCCAACAACAGCTCCACAGCCGGGCGCAATTCTTCCGGAGCCGTAACCAGAGATGACGCCACGCCCAGAACATCTTCATCGTTTTTGTTCGATGCGAGCGGTTGCTTGGGCGGCTGCAGCGCGTTCAGCGGCAAAAGCACCCCGCGGCCGGCCTCGCGCTGCAAAATATCCAACGCTGCATCCAGGTCATCTTGTAACACAATCGCGTCCAGATATTCCCCCAGCGCGGCGCTGACGGCGCGTTCCAACTCCGACGGGACCTCTAAAAAACTGCTCAACGCACCGCGCGCGCCTGAGAGGCGCTGCTGACGGACAGCCTTCAGAATCGCCTGAGCGCCGACTGCGTAACCTGTCAGAGCGGCCTCGGCCTGCTGTAGAACATTGAGCTGCGCCTGTATGCGCGCCAATTCCGCGGCCAGCGCCGAACGTTGTTCCTGCGCCTGGCGGCGCGCGGCTTCAGCCTGCTCAACTTGCCGTTTATGCGATTGAGCTGCTTCTTCCGCTGCCTGCCTGGCCTGGGCGGTTTTTTCCACCGCCTGACGGGCTTGCTCCAGCTTTTTGACCGAAGAGCGCAGTTCCTCTTCCGCTTTCGCCTGCGCTTGCAACGCCGCTTCCAGTGATTTTTGAGCGCGTGCAGATTGCGCCTGATTTTCTGCCAATTGAGCCTGGGCTTGCCCAAAGCGGGCATTCAATTGGCCGATTTCTTGTCGCAGAGCGGCGATCGTACGCTCGATTTTGCTGCGCTCTGCCTGGCGAACGGCCAGTTGTTGATCCACGACATCCTTCTGACTTTGAGCTTCTTGCAGCTCCGCTTGTAGCCGCTCTAATTCCGCTTCACCGGCCAGGCGTTGCTCCTGGTAATACGCCAGCTCCTCTGCCAGACGCGCCAGCTCGCTGACCGTGTTTTCTTTTTGGATGCGCAACGAGTGGAGACGTTCTTCGGACACGGCCAGGTCGCGCTGGATCAGCTCGCGCTGGCTGTGTAAAGCAGAGAGCTCTTTGCGCCATTCGCCGAGCTGCTCGCGCGCCGCCGTCAGGCGTTGGCGGTTCTCCGCCAGACGTTGCTCCGCCACAGCGACTTCATTGCGCGCTTGTTCCAGGCGCGCCTCCTGGGTTTGAGAGAATTGCTGCGCTTCTGCCAGCTCTCGCTGGGTAACCTGCCAGTGATACCCATACCATTCGCGCAGCATGTCTTGTAAGGCGGCGCGCAATTGCTCGTACTCTTGCCAGCGGCGCGCCTGGCGCTCCAGGCTGGCCAGGCGCGGTTTCAATTCAGCCAAAATATCCTGCACGCGTTCCAGGTTGCGCCGCGTGGTATCCAGGCGACGCAGCGCCTCTTC
>DYGV01000172.1 GCA_020724505.1 Anaerolinea thermophila | reverse complement strand
GCCGCCCTGGATCCACGCCTGGCAGTGATCGCCCCCTGGCGCGAGTGGAATATTCGCTCCCGCGAAGACGCCATTGCCTACGCCCAGGCGCATAACGTGCCGGTATCTGCCACGCTGAAGTCCATCTACAGCCGCGACCGCAATCTGTGGCATTTATCGCACGAGGGCGGCCCCTTGGAAGATCCGTGGTTGGAGCCGGAAGAGTCGATGTATCAGCTCACCGTCTCGCCAGAAGAAGCCCCTGAACAGGGCGAAATCGTCGAGATCGGCTTTGAAAGCGGAACGCCGGTTTCGGTGAACGGCGAACAGCTCTCCCCGGCAACGCTGGTCGCTAAGCTAAATGTGTTGGGCGGCAAGCATGGCATTGGCCGAGCAGATATGGTAGAAGGCCGATTGGTGGGTATGAAATCGCATGGTGTATATGAGACTCCTGGTGGGGCGATTTTGCTAGCCGCGCATCGCGAGGTCGAGTCGGTCGTATTGGATAAAGACACCATGTCATTCAAAGACATGCTGGCCTTGAAATACGCCGAGCTGGTCTATAATGGGATGTGGTTCACCCCATTGCGCGAGGCACTGGATGCTTTTGTCAATAGCACCCAAGGCCCGGTGACCGGTAAAGCACGCTTGAAGCTGTATAAAGGCAACATCATACCCGTCGGGCGACAAAGCCCGTTTAGTCTGTACCGGGAAGATTTCGCCACTTTTGGACAGGAGAACGTTTATGACCAATCGGACGCCGAAGGTTTTATCCATCTCTATGGACTGCCGTTGAAGGTGCGCGCGTTGAATGGCTTGCCGGTGTCCGGCTTGGATATGCCCAAGCCCGATTATTCACGCTTTAAACGAGATTGATCTCAGGAGGCGCTCATGCAACTTTGGGGCGGACGTTTTTTTGGCAAGATGGATCCTCAGGCATGGCAACTCAACGCCTCGCTCAGCTTCGATCAGCGCCTGGCGCACCAGGATGTGCGCGGCAGCCTGGCCTGGGCGGGGGTGCTGGAGCAAGCTGGTGTATTATCCCCGGAAGAGAGGCGGCAGATCTGCGCCGGTCTGGAGGCCATTGATGCCGAGTTTGCCAACGGCGAGTTTATTTTCGTCGAAAGCGATGAGGATATTCATACTGCGGTTGAACGCCGCCTGGGTGAACTCATCGGGCCACTGGCCGGTAAGCTACACACCGGACGCAGCCGCAATGACCAGGTGGCTACCGACATGCGCTTGTGGCTGCTGGATCACCTGCCTGCCCTGGACGCCTCGCTCCGGGAATTGCAATCTGCTCTGATCGAGCGCGCCGAGAAAGACCTGGAGGTGGTGATGCCCGGTTACACTCACCTCCAGCGGGCGCAGGTCATCTTACTCGGCCACTGGTGGTTGTCCCATTTTTGGCCGCTCCAACGCGACCGAGAACGCCTGGCGCAGGCGCGGCAGCGCGTTGCCAGTTTGCCTTTGGGCAGCGGCGCCCTGGCCGGCGTTCCCCTTGAGGTGGATCGCCCGGCACTGGCGGATAAGCTGGGCTTTGCCGAGGCCTCCCCCAACAGTCTGGACGCCGTCTCGGATCGCGATTTCGTCGCCGAATTCCTGTTCTGTGCTGCAATGATCGGGATACATTTAAGCCGCCTGGCTGAAGATGTAGTGCTGTTCTCCAGCGCGGAGTTCGGCTATTTCGAGCTTTCCGATGCCTATGCCACCGGTTCCAGCCTGATGCCGCAGAAGAAAAATCCAGACGTGTTCGAGTTGACGCGCGGCAAGGCTGGGACGCTGCTGGGCTACTTAACTGCTCTGCTGGCTGTTCTAAAAGGCTTGCCGTCCGGTTACGATAAGGATTTGCAGGAGGATAAGCCGCCCCTTTTCGCCGCCTACGATACCTTGATGGCTATTCTCCCGGTTTTGGCCGACGCGCTGCGTTCGCTCGCCGTTCGCGCCGACCGAATGCGCGACGCCATAGACGCCGGGTTGATGGCGACCGACCTGGCAGACTATTTCGTGAATAAAGGGTTGCCATTTCGCCAGGCGCATGCCCTGGTGGGCAAGCTGGTTCAGCTTGCGCAGTCACAGGGAAAAGCCCTGAATTCTCTCAGCCTGGAAGAAATCCGCTCTTGGGTTGAGCCGGAGATTAACCTGGAAATTGAGCCTGCGATCTACTCTGTGTTTGATCCCGTGCAAAGCGTGACACGGCGGCGCTCGCTCGGCGGAACTGCCCCGCAGGCGGTGCGCCGCCAGCTCGAACAGGCGAAACAGGTCTCAGGCAGGTTCTGATATAATCTCTTCCATCCCTGAAGAAAGAGGAAGAGGAAATGGAGAAAAAGCTACAGGAGTTGAAAACCCGCCTGGCTGAAATTGATGACCTGAACAAAGCCAACGCGGTGCTGGTTTGGGATCAATCTACCTACATGCCGGAAGGCGGCGCGGAGGCGCGTGCGCGGCAATCGGCGACTTTGGGGCGCCTGGCGCAGGAGAAGTTTGTGGATCCGGCCATCGGCAGGCTACTCGACGAATTGCAGCCATACGCTGAAAGCCTCCCATACGACTCGGACGACGCCAGCCTGATCCGCGTCACTCGCCGAGAGTACGAACGCGCCATTCGCATTCCGCCAAAATTTATTGGCGAGCTTTATGAACATCAAGCCAAAGCTTATCAGGTATGGACCGAAGCGAGGCCGGCGAATGATTTCTCGCGCGTCCGGCCATTGCTGGAAAAAACGCTGGATTACAGCCGCCAGATGGCGGATTTCTTCCCCGGTTATGAACATATCATTGATCCACTGATTGATTTCGCCGATTACGGGATGAAAGCCTCCAGCATCAGCGCCCTGTTTGCCGATCTGAGAAAAGAACTCATCCCCATCGTGGATGCGATCAGTTCCCAGCCGCCGGCGGATGACTCCTGTCTGCGCAAACATTACCCAGAAGCAGAACAAATGGCGATCAGCAAGGAGATCGCCGCCACTCTGGGCTACGATTTCAAGCGTGGTCGTCTCGACTTGACCCATCATCCGTTCGAGATCACTTTTTCTGTGGGCGATGTGCGCATCACCACGCGGGTGAAAGAGAACCTGCTCAGCGAATGCCTGTACAGCGTGATCCACGAAGCTGGGCACGCCATGTATGAACAGGGCGTGGATCCAAAATTGGAAGGCACGCCGCTTGGTGGCGGAACTTCAGCCGGGGTGCACGAAAGCCAGTCTCGCCTGTGGGAAAATATCGTTGGGCGCAGTCTCGAATTCACTGAATTCTTCTACCCGCGCCTGCAAAAAGTATTCTCCTCTCAATTGGCCGATACGCCGCTGGAGACTTTCTATCGGGCGATCAATAAAGTCGAACGTTCTCTGATCCGCACCGACGCCGATGAGGTGACTTATAACTTGCATGTCATGCTGCGCTTCGATTTCGAAATGGCGCTGTTGGAGGGCAATCTGGCGGTGCGCGACCTTCCTGAAGCCTGGCGAGAACGCTATCGCCAGGACATCGGCGTCCTGCCACCGGACGATAAAGACGGCGTATTGCAAGACGTTCACTGGTACGCTGGCGTCATTGGCGGCTCATTCCAGGGATACACCCTGGGTAACATTCTCTCAGCGCTTTTTTATCAGGCTGCTTTGCGCGCTCACCCAGAAATCCCTTCAGAAATCCGCCGTGGCAAGTTCGATACTCTGCACCAATGGTTGATCGAAAATATCTACCGACATGGCAGCAAATTCACGGCAGAAGAGCTGGTGCAACGGGTGGATGGCGGCAAGATCCGCGTTGGTCCATATATCCAGTACCTGAAGACAAAGTACAGCCAGCTTTACACGCTCTAGAAAATGTTCGGAAACTATCTTTCTCACCCATCCCCCCGGCCCTCCTTCCCGACGGGAAGGGGGATTAGGGGTGGGGGGAATTTCTGAACGCTTTCACTCTAATTTTTCGGTGCGCGAGCGACTGGCGCTGGCCAGGTTGCTGTGCTGCGGATGCCCCCTCCGATGGAGCAAGCCGAGGATGAAGATTGGTGTAGTCTTCCCCCAAACCGAGTTTATCAGCGACCCGATCGCCATTCGAGATTATGCGCAAACCGTCGAAGCGCTGGGCTTTTCACACATCCTGGCTTACGACCATGTGTTAGGCGCTAACCCGGAACGTCCTGGCGGATGGCAGGGGCCTTACACCTATCTGCATCCCTTTCAAGAACCGCTTACATTGTTCAGCTACATGGCCGCGGTGACCCAACGCATCCAGTTCACTACCGGCGTCATTATCTTGCCGCAGCGCCAGACCGCCCTTTTTGCCAAACAAGCAGCCACGCTGGATATCCTCTGCGGCGGGCACCTGCGTCTCGGCGGTGGCTTGGGGGGGAACCAGGTGGAGTACATTGCCCTGAACGAAAATTTCAAGAACCGCGGTCGCCGCATCGAGGAACAGGTCGAAGTTCTGCGGCTTCTATGGACGAAGCCGCTGGTCACTTATCGCGGCCGCTGGCATACAATTCTGGACGCCGGATTGAACCCTTTGCCCGTGCAGCGCCCAATTCCATTATGGTTTGGCGGTCACGCCGATCCGGTGCTGCAACGCGCCGCCCGTCTCGGTGATGGCTGGATGCCTGCTTATCGCTCGGCTGCGGCTGCTCTCCCCTCACTGGAAAAACTGCGCATGCACCTGGAACAGGCCGGCCGCCGTTGGGAGCAATTCGGCATCGAAGCGCGCTTTGCTTACGGCGATGGCGACGCCAACGTGTGGGAGACTCTGATCAACGACTGGCAGGCGGCTGGCGCCACGCATATTTCCTTCAACACCATGGGACATGGATTCAATACTCCAGACCAACACCTGGCAGCGGTTCGTCTGTTGGCAGATGCGATTGGGTTGAAGGGTTGATCGAGGGAATAAAGCGCGATTTATTATGTCGTTGACCGCTACTTTTCTCGCCCTGTCAGCGATTCTTTTGTGGAGTTTTTTGGCCTATTTTGGGGCTAGCTTTCGCTCTTTGCCACCCTTATTGGTGGTGGGCGTGGCTCTTTGCGTCAGCGGGCTGGCGGGATCGCTGCGCTGGCGTGAGTGGCGTCTACCGTGGCGCGTCTGGGCGGTGGGCATAGGGGGTATTTTTGGTTACCATTTCCTGTATTTTTCTGCTTTCCAACGCGCCCCAGCGGTAGAGGTGAACCTGATCAATTATCTTTGGCCCCTGCTGATTGTGTTGCTTTCGCCACTGTTTCTCTCCGGCCACCGACTACATGCTCATCATCTGCTTGGGGCGCTGATCGGGCTGGCCGGGGCATCCTTGATCCTGAGCGGCGGTCGGTTGAACCTGGATGCAGCGAATTTGCCCGGCTATTTGCTGGCCGCCGGTGCAGCTCTGACCTGGGCGTGTTACTCGTTGCTTACCAAACGTCTGCCGCCTTTCTCTACCGCTGCTGTGGGCGGGTTCTGTTTGCTTTCTGGTGTGCTTTCCCTGTCGGCGTTCGCCTTGAGTGACGTTGCGCTGGACTTCCACACAGCGCTAGCTGGCAACTGGTTTTCCCTGTTGCTGATGGGCGTCGGCCCCATGGGATTGGCATTCTTCGCCTGGGATGCTGCCCTCAAGCGCGGCGATCCGCGCGTGATCGGCTCGCTGTCGTATCTCACTCCGCTGCTTTCCACATTCAACCTGGTTTTACTGGGAGGTCAAAAGTTGAGCTGGGTATCCGGCGTCGCCATGGCATTGATTGTTGGCGGCGCAGTAATCGGCTCGTTGGATTTATGGAAGAAACCCTTGCCCAATGAGAGTAAAATGTTAGGGGAAGGAGGACAAGAATGACCGTGCTCATCAATGGTTTTGAGATGGCTTATACCGATGTGGGGCGGGGACTCCCGCTGCTCCTGGTTCATGGATACCCACTGAACCGTCAGATGTGGCAGCCGCAGCTAGAAGATCTGAAATCCTACGCGCGCCTGCTCGCCCCGGATCTGCGGGGGCACGGCGACTCGCAGGCGGTCCCTGAGCCATACTCCATGGATCTGTTTGCAGATGACCTGGCAGAGTTTCTGGACGCCCTGCACGTTGACGAACCCGTCGTGCTATGCGGATTGTCCATGGGTGGATATATCGCTTTCGCTTTCTTTCGTAAGTATGCCCATCGTCTGCGTGGTTTAATCCTGGTTGCCACTCGCGCCATCCCCGATTCGCCCGAAGCGCGACAAGGACGCGAAGCCGCCGCCATACTGGCGCGCCAGCGAGGAGTCGCCGTCATCGCCGAAGGCATGGCGCCGCGCCTGCTTTCCCCTAAGACCCTTGCATCCAACCCCCAATTGGTGGAGCGCACGCGCGCCATCATGTTGCATAATTCATTGGAAGGGGTGTTGGGCGACCTGGCTGCCTTGAAAGATCGCCCCGACTCCACCTCCACTTTAGCGCAAATTAACCTGCCGACGTTGATCATCGCCGGCGCCGATGACCAGCTCATTCCGCTGGAGGAAACAGAGGCTATGCACAGCGCAATCTCCCAATCGCAAATGATCGTGATCCCCGGCGCAGGCCACCTGCCCAACCTTGAACAACCGCAGCTCTTCAACGCCGCCGTTCGAGATTTCTTGACTCGCTTGTAGAACCCAATGTTTTATATCATTTGGGGATGATTAGTCTCAATTACGGGGATATCCTGACTCTTTTACTTTACTTATGGAGAACCCATGACCCTGGATGAGCTACTGGATGCCCTGGAAGATGGGCGTGAGAAATTTCTGGACGCCGTAGATGGCCTGAGCGAAGAACAGCTTTGCGAGCCGGGCGTCGTCGGCGATTGGTCGGTAAAAGATATCCTTCATCACCTCACCATGTGGGAAGCAGAGATGGTCAAGTTGTTATGGCAAGCCGCGCAAGGTGTAAAGCCCACCACCGTCCATTTCAGCAAGCAAGGCGTTGATCAGATCAACGCCACCTGGAGTGAACAAGGCAAGGATCGCCAACTGGAGCGTGTGATGGAGGATTTTATCGCTGTGCGCAAACAGACTTCTCGCCGCCTGCAAGCCTTTCAAGAGCGCGATCTGACGGACGCACAACGCTATCCCTGGCTGCGAGGTCACCCATTGTGGGAATGGGTCGCTGAAGATAGCTTCAAACATGAAGCGGAGCACGCTGAGCAAATTCTGGCATGGCGTGCCCGGAAAGGATATGAGTTGAATAAGCAGAATAAGAAGGAGGAAACATGACCCTGACCCCAGGAATTGACATTTCTCACTGGCAAGGCAAGATTGATTGGCCGCGCGTTCAGGCAGCTGGGAAGATTTTCGCCTTTATTAAGGCTACCGAAAGCACCACCTTTGTGGATCCGGAGTTTGCCAGCAACTGGCAGCAAGCCAAGCAAGTCGGTTTGGTGCGCGGCGCGTATCACTTTTTCCGCCCACTGGCGGACCCGGCGCGCCAGGCTGATCTGTACTTGAGGACTGTGACTTTAGAGGGCGGCGACTTGCCTCCGGTGTTGGATCTGGAGATCAGCAACAACTTGAGGCCCGCCACCATTATCTCTAAAGTCGAGATTTGGATTAAGCGCATCGAAGAGCAGACCGGCAAGAAGGCGATTATCTATTCCAGCCCTTCGTTTTTGAATACCTATTTCCAGATCCCTGCTGGCGGACCACCGCTTTGGGCGCGCGATCACATGTTGTGGATCGCCCATTGGACCGCCCCCGGTGTGCAGCAGCCTACCCTTCCACGGGGCTGGGATACCTGGGTGTTTTGGCAATACTCAGCGCATGGTCGCGTGGACGGCATTCGTGCCGAGGTGGATCTCAACTGGTTCAACGGCTCTGTCGAGCAGCTTTATGCGCTGGTGGGCAAAGACAGCCAAACTCAACCCTATTTCGTCCAGGAAGGCGACACGCTGGTATCCATCAGCGAGCATTTTGGCATTGAGTTGCGCAGCCTGGTGGAAGCCAACCCCCATCTCATCCGCCCAGGCATGTTATTGACCATCCCCAAGCCGCCGTCCGGTGCTCGAACCACCTCAGAGAAAGGGATTGCGATTTATATCGTGCAGCCGGGCGATACCTTGAGCGTCATCGCCGAGCGATTCGGCACCACAGTTGAACGCCTGACGTTGGACAACAAAATTACCGATTCCAGCCGCCTTGTCGCTGGTCAGCGCCTGGTCATTTTGTGAGGTTGCATTGGGTTATACGTGGATGCGGCATAAATGCTGTGGTGTGTAGATGCGGCATAAATGCCGCGGTACGTGGATGCGGCATAAATGCCGCGGTACGTGG
>DYGV01000171.1 GCA_020724505.1 Anaerolinea thermophila | reverse complement strand
ATCGTGGGCGGCGCGGATGGCGTTTTTCATCTTCATCGCTTCGATGATGCACAACTCCTGGCCATGCGCCACTGCATCGCCGGGCTTAACCAAAATGGAGAGGATCACGCCAGGGATCGGAGCGCGCACCGTCTCGCCATTGGCGACGGGCGAGGCTTTGGGAAGCGTGGTTACCGCGGGCTGACTGGCTTTGGGTGCTTCAGCAGGCGAATTGAGCCGGGCAGCGCTCGTCGGAAGGCGATTATTTTGTGGATAGATTTTGAATTCCACGCCGTCCACCACCGCCAGGATAGGGCGGGCGCGCAAATCCTTAATTTCGACCTGATAGGTTTGGTCTTCAATCTGAACGCTATAGATCATCGGGTGGGACCTCGTTTGTTAAGAATGCGCGTGCGCATCACCGCCTGCCAGGCACTGACCAAGGCGGTGGGCGGCAAGGGGAACTCGTGCGGTTCGGAGGCTTCGGCGACCTGTGCCAGGGCGACAGCCACGGCCGCGGCGGCGGCGCGCTGCTTGCGCTCCAGCTCGGTCAAAGTAGCGCGCTTCTGTTCCGCCTCCGCTTCGACGCTGCGGGCGGTGAGCCGAACGAGCAGCGCCATGATGCCCCACAGCAACAGAATAGCCGCAAAGACCAACCCCATGCCAACCAGAGTGATTTGCAGGGCAATGATCAGGTTCTCGCTCATAGCAGTTCACTCACACCGGGATATTGCCATGCTTGCGCGGTGGACCGTAGGCGTGCTTGTCGCGCAAAGCGGCAAGCGAAGCGATAATTTTGGGACGCGTCTCGCGCGGCTCGATGATGTCGTCAATATAGCCGGCGCTGGCGGCGAAGTAGGGGTTGTTGAAGCGCCGGCGATAGTCGTCCACCAGACGCTGGCGCTCGGCTTGCGGGTCTGGCGCGGCTTCAATTTGCTTCTTGAACAGGATGTTGACCGCGCCCTCGGCGCCCATGACCGCGATTTCGGCACTGGGCCAGGCGTAGGTCACGTCGGTGCCCAGGAATTTGCTGCTCATCACTACATACGCACCGCCATACGCTTTGCGTGTGATGACGGTGATCTTGGGAACGGTCGCTTCCGAGTAGGCGTAGAGCAGTTTAGCGCCATGGCGGATGATGCCGCTATGTTCCTGGTGTGTACCGGGCAAAAAGCCGGGAGAGTCGACAAAGGTGATCAGTGGGATGTTGAAGCAATCGCACATGCGCACAAAGCGGGTCATCTTATCGGAAGCGTCAATGTCAATCACACCGGCCATGACGCTCGGCTCTTGCGCCACAATGCCCACACTGTGACCGCCGATGCGCGCCAGCCCGACAATGGCATTTCCGGCGAAGGTGGGTTGAACTTCGATAAACGTGCCCCGATCCACCACGCGCTGGATGACTTCGTGCATACTGTAGGGTTCGTTGGCCGAAAGCGGAATGATGTGATTGAGCTCGGGGTCCATGCGCAGCGGTTCGTCGTTGGGCGGTTGGTAGGGCGGGTTTTCAACGTTGTTGGAAGGGAAATAGCCTAGAATGCGGCGGGTGAGCTGCAACGCTTCTTCTTCAGTTTGCGCTGCCAGGTGTGCTGTGCCGGTGATAGACATGTGCACCGCAGCACCGCCCAGTGTTTCGGCATCCACGATCTCGCCGGTCATGCCTTTGATGACTTCCGGGCCGGTGAGAAACATAAAGGAGGATTTCTCCACCATGATGATCAGATCGGTGAGGGCAGGGGAATAGGAGGCTCCGCCGGCGCAGGGACCCAGCATGACACTGATCTGTGGGATGACGCCGGAGTACAGAGCGTTGCGGCGGAAGATTTCGGCGTAGCCGCCCAGGCTTTTGACGCCTTCCTGGATGCGAGCGCCAGCGGAGTCGATCAACCCGATAATGGGAGCGCCGTTGCGCATGGCCAAATCCATGACGCGGCATACCTTCATGGCTTGCATTTCGCCCAGCGCACCGCCGTAGACGGTGAAATCTTGCGCATAGACGTAAACCGTGCGACCATCAATTTGCCCATAGCCAGTGACAACGCCATCGCCCAGATATTTCTCTAACGCCAACCCCATCTCATCGGCTGAGTGGGTGATAAAAGGCTCCAATTCGTTAAACGTGCCCGGATCGAGCAACAAATCCAGGCGTTCGCGGGCAGTGAGCTTGCCCTTTGCGTGTTGGGTCTCGATGCGTTTCAAGCCACCGCCCAGGCGCGCCCGCTCGCGGTAGGCGCGCAGCTCTTCAATACGGGGATCTTCAGGAAAGTAATCTGGCTCAACCATAGAAAGCCTCGACTGTTAATTCCGTTCTTCACCTGGCGCAAGCCGGGCATACGGGTAAAATCATAACTATATTATTAATCTGAGGAAAGTGACAATCTTCCTGTAAAGCGGTGAAATTAAGCCACAGAGTGCGCCTAGTGTTCACAGAGAAAGAAGAAAACCCTCTTCTCTTGCTCTAGCAACTCTCTGCTTTTCTCTGTGGCTGTAGCCGGTCCACGAACAACTCAATCTTCTGTTGTATGATCGAAGATTTCGCTGTAGCCGCGGTCCAACTCATCGTCAGAAAGATGCGCGTAACGCTGAGTGATGCTGATACTGCGGTGGCGCGCCAGCTCCTGGGCCAGTTTCAAGTTCCCACCGGAGCCGCGCAAGACCGTGGTCACAAAGTAATCACGCAGCGAGTGCGGCGTGATCATCCCGGCAACGCTCTCGCCTAATGCTTCTGCTGCCCGCTGAGCGACAATGTTGCGACCTGTGGCAGTGGTGATGGGCTTGACCTTCTTCCCTGCGCCGCGATCATGACGGGCAAAGAGGGGTAGGGAGGGGAGGGGGCGTTTAGAAGCGCCATCCAGAGCGGAACGAGCAGACAAATAGTCACGCAGCGCCTGCAGGCTGCGCCGTGAGAAACGCGCCACAGCCTGGCGATCGCCTTTGCCGATCACCAGGGCGCGCCCTTCGTTCCAGTCTATATCGCCGCGGCGCAAGGCGCATGCCTCGTGGACACGCAGACCGGTGTCCGCCAGGGTGAGCAAGAAGGCGCGGTCGCGCAGGTTGATGCAGCGCTCAGCGTCATTTTGTGTCGAGAGCGATGCAAGATTATTAGCATAATTTAATAATTTTACAATATCATTATACGGAAATTGCGGCAAACGTTGCCCAGGGCGTCGGCTGCGCTGGCGGATGAGCAGTCGCAGGCGAGGCAGATTTGGCTCGGCCAGGCGCTCGGCGGCCAGGTATTCGAAGAAGCCAGCCGCCGCAGTGAGGTAAAGTTGCTCTGTGGCTGGCGTATAGTCCTTTAAATCAGCGGCAAACCAGGCGATGGCGCTTTCGTCCAACTGATTGACCAGAGTGGACGATGGTTCGAGGCCTTGAGCGTTCAACGTCAATTGAAAAGCGTTCATGGCGTTGCGGTAGCTGCGCGCTGTGTTTGGGCTGCGCGCCTGAGCTACGCTGGTCAAGTAACTTTCGATTGCCTGTAGGAGGGTCGTCTCTGTCATAGGCACTTCCTTGTAAATAAATTCAAACCGACCGTCGTAGTCGTACACGAGTTATCTCTTACTGGACGCATATCATGTCATATTTGCTTACAACCCGATTATATCATTGTTTGCGATAATATAACTTATCAAAAGCATTATTGGTATTGCACGTTTAACCATCCCCTTTTCCGGTTATCGTCCCACGCATGAATATAAAGAACACCGAGTTCACAAAGCAGGAGAAATTCACATCCTTTTACCTCTTATCTTTCTGTATGCATAGTAACTCATCATATGACGCTTATGAATCACCCCTCCCCCACCCTGGCGTTGAGTCATGCGCCTCAGCGAAAGTGTGATCGGTGACAAGCTTCGATTACCTCTTATGACGACCTCAATGTATCCAAAAATCATTGACAAATTAGAATTTATGTTCTATTATATTGGCATGAGCGATTACTTAGACCGTCTTGCTGCCCTTTCGGCGAATATGTCGCTCGAGCCAGCGGAGGACGCAGACTGCGTTTTTCTCAGCGGCGATCAGCATCTCTCGCGGCGGCAAGAAAAGGCGTTGAACATCAATCACGCACTGTTGCCAAATGGTAAGCGCATTACACTGCTGAAGACATTACTCACCTCCGCTTGTGAGCGCAACTGTTACTATTGTCCATTTCGCGCCGGGCGTGATTTTCGCCGCGCTTCCTTACAACCCGAAGAGATGGCGCAGGCGTTTATGACTCTGCATCGCGCTGGTGTGGTTCAAGGTATGTTCCTCAGCTCTGGCGTGGCAGGCGGAAGCAAGCGCACCCAGGATCAGATATTGGCGACAGCGGAAATATTGCGGCTGAAAATGCAGTATGAGGGCTATTTGCACCTCAAGTTAATGCCAGGAGCGGAATATGCCCAGATAGAACGCGCCATGCAGCTTGCAGATCGGGTTTCGCTCAACCTGGAAGCACCGAATAGTCACCGCCTGGCAATGCTGGCGCCGGGAAAATTCTTTTTTGAAGAATTGTTACTACCATTGCGTTGGGCGGATGAAATTCGTCGTCAACAGCCAGCGCATCTTGCCTGGAAAGGTCGCTGGCCCTCGCTCACCACCCAATTCGTCGTTGGCGCGGTGGATGATAAAGATGTTGAAATCCTGGCGACCACCGCAAACCTGCACCGCCAGGTGCGCCTGGGGAGGGCGTATTTCTCCGCCTTTCACCCTATTGCTGATACGCCGTTCGAGGATCGCCCAGCGGCCTCCCCGCTACGTCAGTTACGCCTGTATCAGGCGTCCTTTCTTATGCGCGATTATGGTTTCCAGTTCGAGGAATTGCCGTTCGATGCGGATGGAAATTTGCCAGTTAGCACCGACCCCAAGTTGTTATGGGCGCAACATAACCTGAGCGAAGCGCCGATGGAGATCAACTGCGCCGAACGCCGCGATTTGCTGCGGCTGCCCGGCATCGGTATAAAAGGCGCAGATGCCATCCTGCGCGCCCGACGGAAAGGTACAATACGCTCCGCCGAGGATTTACAGCGCATCGGCGTCAATCCAACTCGCGCCTTACCCTTTATCCTACTGGACGGTCATCGTCCAATGCTACAATTGTCTTTCCAGCTAGAGGGATAAACGCTGACGCGCCCCGACCCAGGGCGCTCCCAGATGATGTCGTTTGGGAACTTCAACATCCTTTAAGCGCTCCGCAACCTGGGCAGCGGTACTTGCCACATACGCCCAATCTTCGCGCAGCACTGCGTCCTTCATCGCTCTGCCTAGTTTGTTGCTCCAGGCCCACTCCATTCGGTAGCGGTCTGCTTTAACCCAGTAACCGCGTTTTTCCCAAGCTTGCACCGATACATTTACCGTTTCTTCGATGGCTAACAAAGCCAGCGCAATATACGCGGCCAGATCGCGTGTCTCCTGGTTTGGTTCGTTCTGTTGAACCAGCGCTCGCAGTGCCAAAACTACGCTGCGCGTCAATTGTGTACGCTCTTTGCCCGCCCCTTCTGGATTGATGACTCGTCCCAATGTTGCCTCCATGCAAATTTCGCTCAGAAAGATGGGGCTCTCCGGCGTTGAGAGTCAAGCCTGGATTATATCACTGGTTTCATTGACGCAAGAGAATGACGCGCTTATAATCACCACACAAAAAACAAATAATCCCTATGTGGCGAAATATTGGAGATCATAGCCCCCAACCGCCACATCAAGCGGCAAGACGGGGAAGTGCTGGAACTGGCAGACAGGCGTGACTTAGGATCACGTGCCGCAAGGCGTGAGGGTTCAAGTCCCTCCTTCCCCATTCCAATAATCTTTGCCCCAGTGTGGATTATTCATATATTCATCTTACAAATCACCGCAATAGGGCATGATATAATCCAACGAACTCAGCGCCTGGAGATATACGCGCTGCGGTCGCTGACTTTGAAAGGAACTATTCACCTTGAAGATTGAAAAACAAATCCGCGACGACCATCAGGCTAAGCTCACTGTGGAGGTTGAGGCCGAAAAACTGGAAGAGATGAAGCGGCGTGCTGCCAGCCAGATCGCCCGTAAAGTCAAAATTCCCGGCTTTCGCCCAGGCAAAGCTCCCTATGCAGTAATTGTTCGTCAGGTGGGCGAAGCTGCAATTCTAGAAGAAGCCATCGAATTGTTGGTGGATGAAATCTACCCTAAAGTGCTCAAAGAAGCTCAGATCGAGCCTTATGGTCCTGGACAGCTTGAAAACGTCGTCAATACCGAATCGCTCACGCTAGAGTTTCTGGTGCCATTGGAAGCTGAAGTGACCCTGGGGGATTATCGCTCCATTCGCAAGGATTATGAACCTACCCAGGTGAGCGATCAGGACGTGCAGAAGGTGTTGGAAAAATTGCGAAAGCGCCAGGCGATCGTTGAACCCATAGATCGCCCTGCGCAGGTCGGAGATGTAGTAACCGCGCGGCTTTCAGCCAGACGCTTACACGTCAACGAAGGCGAGGATGATACGCTGATCCGAGAACAGTCATTCCCTTTATTGGTGCGCGGTTCTAGTCAAGGTGAAGGAGATGCAGACGAAGATGGCGATGTAGAACGACCCTTCCCCGGTTTCTCGCAGCACCTGATCGGCGCAAAGCCAGGAGATGAAATTCTTGTTACCCATACCTATCCAGAGGACCACTCCGAGGAGGATTTGCGCGGCGCAGAGGTGGAATATCGTCTGGTTGTGGAGAATGTCAAGGCACGCACCCTGCCTGAACTGGATGACGATCTGGCTAAATCGTTGGGTGAGTTCGAAAATTTCGAAGCTCTGGTGCAACAAATTCGCCATGACCTGGAAGAAGAAGCTCTGGATCAATATCACGAGTCCTATGACGAAGAAGTTATCAACCAAGTGATTGAGCAAGCCACGATCAAGTACCCTCCGCAAATGTTGGAGAAGGAGATCGATTCGCTGATCCATGACCTGGGGCATCGTCTGGAGCGCCAGGGGTTAAGCATGGAGATATTCCTGAAAGTCCGCAATTTGAACGAGGAAGGACTCCGCCAAGAAATCCGACCCATGGCTGAAAAGCGCCTGAAGCGTTCTTTGGTCTTAATGAAATTGGCCGAAGAAGAAAAGATTAAAGTTCCACCCGAAGAACTCGAACGCGAATCGCTGAACACCGTGTCTCAACTATACGGCACTTTGCCGGATAAAGAAGCGCGTAAACTTCTAAAACAAGAGGTCTATTCAGCAATTGTCAGCAATGTACTGGTTGACATGTTGATTGAACGCACTACATCCCGTCTGCGAGACATCGCCAGCGGTAAGGCAGAAATCGAAGCCGAACCTCCCTCAGAAGGAGAAACTACCTCTGCTGAACCAGAAGAGAGCGCAATCGGAGAGAACCAGCCGCAGACTGTTGTTGAGGCCGAAAACCCAACCCAGCAGGTGTCAGTCGAGGTCGAAGCAGAAGCAGTTGAAGCATCCGAGAATTCGGACGCAGTTTAGAGTTCTGTCACTGACAGATCGTTTTTATTGTTATAGAGACAAAGGAGGCAACCCAATATGTTTAATCCACAGTCCCTGATCCCGATGGTAATCGAGGAAACGGGGCGCGGTGAACGAGCCTTTGATATTTACTCGTTGCTGCTGCGTAACCGCATTGTTTTTCTAGGTACGCCCATCACCGACCAGGTGGCAAATCTGATCGTGGCGCAATTGCTCTTCTTAAGCAGCGAAGACCCAGAAGCGCCAATCCAGATGTATATCAACTCGCCCGGCGGTCAGGTGTACGCTGGCATGGCAATTTACGACACAATGCAGATGATCCCGAACCCAATCAGCACCCTAGCAGTGGGTATGACCGCCTCATTCGGGACTGTATTGCTTACGGCTGGCACAAAAGGTCAGCGCTATGCCTTACCCAACGCCACCATCCACATGCACCAACCACTAGGCGGGGCGCAAGGCCAGGCTTCGGATATCGAAATCCAAGCGCGGGAAATCTTACGCCTGAAGGACCAGTTGAATGAAATCCTGGCCAGACATACCGGCAAAGACATCGCCACCATTGAGAAGGACACCAACCGAGATTTCTACCTGGACGCCAAAGGCGCGGTGGAATATGGTCTGGTGGATCAGGTGATGGAAATCCCAGAGACGAAGCAGTTATTGAAGGTGAAATAAGCCCCACACCGCAAACCGATCAGTCGTGCAGCAGTCAACCGCCGCACGACTGAATTCATTTGAGGTAAAACTCTATGCCTGACTTTTCCCTGTCGTCCATCAGCTCACTTATTTTAGATATGGACGGCGATTTATGGCGCGATCAGCAACC